>CAZUKI010000077.1:5529-10220 GCA_964620785.1 uncultured Aestuariivirga sp. | reverse complement strand
AGATCGTCCATGGGCACTCTCCATCGCCATCACAAGCAATGGTTGCAGCCTAGGCCCTTGTCGGCGACGCTTCAAGCAATGCGCGGAACTGGCTGCCGCCTGTCCCTGAGCCAGGTCAGATTGGGTTGGCGGACTTGCGACACGTGAACGTCGGCCACAAACTCTTCCACGAACTCCGTTGCGGGTTTGGTGAGAATCTCGCCCGGGGTGCCCACCTGCTCGATGACCCCATTGTTCAGGATGGCGATGCGATCAGCGAGCTCAAAGGCCTCGTCCTGATCGTGCGTGACGAAGAGCGTCGTGTGTCCCGTCTTGTCGTGAAGCGAGCGCAGCCAGCGCCGCAGATCCTTGCGCACCTTGGCGTCGAGCGCCCCGAACGGTTCGTCAAGAAGCAGCACGCGCGGTTCGATGGCCAGCGCCCGTGCCAGCGCAACCCGCTGCCGCTGGCCGCCCGAAAGCTGTGAAGGATAGCGTGCTTCCAGTCCATCAAGCTGGACGAGTGCCAGAAGTTCAAGGACGCGGTCATGGATCTGCGCTGCTGTCGGGCGCGTGCGCCGCGGCCTGGCACGAAGCCCGAAGGCAATGTTGTCCATGACCGTCATGTAGCGGAACAGCGCATAGTGCTGAAAGACAAAGCCGATGCGGCGCTCGCGCAAGGTAAGGTCGGCGGCATTGGTATCACCGAAAAAGACTTCGCCAGCCTCGGGAAACTCGAGGCCAGCGACGCTGCGGAGCAAGGTGGTCTTGCCCGATCCGGAAGGCCCGAGCAGCGCCACCAGTTCTCCTGGCTCGACGTCCAGCGAAACGCCCTTGAGCGCGGGATAGCGCCCGAAGGTCTTGGCAATGCGGCGAATGGATACGGAAACCGACATGGAAACTCCTAGTGCCTGGATGTGGCTGCAAGCTCTTCGGCGAAGCGCCATTCGAGCACTGATTTCAGGATGAGGGTGAGCAGCGCAAGCCCGGCGAGAAGCGTTGCTACGGCAAACGCGGCTGCGAAATTGTATTCGTTGTAGAGAATTTCGATCTGCAACGGCATGGTGTTGGTCAGGCCGCGGATGTGGCCAGACACCACCGAGACGGCGCCGAATTCACCCATGGCCCGCGCGTTGCAAAGCAGCACGCCATAGAGCAGGGCCCATTTGATGTTGGGCAGCGTGACACGGAAGAATGTCGCCCAGCCGGAGGCGCCGAGCGTGAGAGCAGCTTCCTCCTCGGCTGTGCCTTGCGATTGCATCAGGGAAATGAGTTCCCGCGCCACGAAGGGGAAGGTGACGAAGACGGTGGCGAGCACGATGCCTGGCACGGCGAAGATGATTTCGATGCCATTCTGCTTCAGCCATGTGCCAAGCCAGCCGTGGGCACCGAAGAGCAGCACATAGACAAGGCCCGAGATCACCGGAGAGACCGAGAACGGCATGTCAATGAGGGTGAGGAGCAGGTTCTTGCCCCTGAAACTGAACTTGGTGATGGCCCAGCTTGCGGCGACGCCGAAGACGATGTTGAAGGGCACAGCGATGGCAGCAACCAGCAGTGTGAGCTTCACGGCAGCCAACGTATCTGGTTCAATGAAGGCGCCGAGAAAAACCTCCCAGCCCTTGCGCAAGCCCTCGCTGAAAACAACGACAAGGGGCAGGAGCAGCACCGCCGTAAGGAAAGCGATGGCGATGCTGATGAGGACAACGCGGGTGATCGTGCTTTCGCCGATCTCGCTTCGCGCATCACCTGAAGATCGAAGTGCAAGATCAGTCACGGCCTAGCCTTTTCTGTTGCCAGCCCTGCAGCCAGTTGATTGCAAAAAGCAGTGCGAAGGCGATGGCCAGCATGATCGTGGCGATCACCGTGGCACCGGCATAATCGAATTCCTCAAGCTTGATGACGATGAGGAGGGGAGCGATCTCCGAAACCATCGGGATGTTCCCGGCAATGAAAATGACCGATCCGTATTCACCGACGGCGCGTGCGAAGGCGAGGGCAAAGCCGGTGAGCAGGGCGGGATAGATGTTGGGCAGGGTGACCTGGAAAACACTGCGCAGGCGCGAGGCCCCGAGCAGGGCCGCCGCCTCTTCGATATCGCGCTCGATTTCGGCGAGAACGGGTTGCACGGTGCGCACCACGAAAGGCAGTCCGATGAAGATGAGGGCCAGTACGACCCCGAGTGGCGTGAACGCCACCTTCAATCCAAACAGCGCGGCAAATGAACCGATGGGCCCGTTGGGCGCATAGATCGCCGCAAGGGCAATGCCAGCGACGGCCGTCGGCAGGGCAAAGGGAAGATCAACCGCGGCGTCGATGATGCGCTTTCCCGGGAAATCGTAACGCACCAGAACCCACGCGACAATCAATCCGAACACCGCATTGATCAGGGCCGCGATGAGCGCCGCGCCGAAGGAGAGGCGCAGCGAGGCAAGCACGCGGGGGTCTGTTGCGATTTCGATGAACCCCGCGGGACCGATGCTGGCCGCCTTGAGCACCAGTGCCGCCAGCGGGATCAGGACAACGAAGCTCAGGGCAGCAATGGCGAAACCAAGCGCCAACCCGAAACCGGGGAGGACGCTTGGTTCGCGGAAGGTCTGCCCGTGGCCAAGGGAGGAGATAGCCACGGCAAGACCTCAGTTTGTCGGCTTGTAGATCTGGTCGAAGATGCCGCCGTCGCCAAAGTGCTTGGGCTGCGCTTCGGCCCAACCACCGAAGTCCTTGTCGATGTTGACGAGTTCCACCTTCACAAAGCGGGCGAGATCGGCCGGATCAGCAGCACTTTCGTCGGTCGGGCGGTAGTAGTTCTTTGCCGCGAGCTTCTGGCCAGTCGGCGAGTAGAGGAAGTCGAGATAGGCCTTTGCCACTTCCTCGTTGCCCTTTGCCTTGGCATTCTCATCAACCAGGGCAACCGGCGGCTCAGCGAGGATCGAGAGCGACGGGACGACAATGTCGAACTTGTCCGCGCCAAATTCCTTCTGGACGAGGAAGGCCTCATTTTCCCAGGAAATCAGTACGTCGCCCACTTCACGCTGGACGAAAGTCGTGGTGGAGCCGCGAGCGCCCGTGTCGAGCACCGGCACATGGGCGAAGAGATCTGCAATGTACTGCTTGGTCTTGGCTTCATCGCCGCCGTTCTGCTTGCTTTCCCAGGCCCATGCCGCGAGATAGTTCCAGCGCGCGCCACCGGAGGTCTTGGGGTTTGGCGTAATCACCTGCACGCCGTCCTTCACCAGGTCGCCCCAGTCCTTGATGCCCTTGGGGTTGCCCTTGCGCACCAGGAAAACGATGGTCGAGGTGTAAGGAGAGGAATTGTGCGGCAGGCGCTTGGACCAATCAGCCGGCAATTTCTTGGTTGCCTTGACGATCTGATCGATGTCGCCAGCCAGCGCCAGCGTCACCACATCGGCATCGAGTCCGTCAACGACAGCGCGGGCCTGCTTGCCCGAGCCACCGTGGGACTGCTGGATGGTGACAACTTCGCCGTTGTGCTTGGCGGCCCAGTCAGCGGCGAAAGCCTCGTTGAATTCCTTGTAGAACTCGCGGGTCGGGTCATAGCTCACATTGAGCAGGGCCTTGTCGGCAAGGGCAGGTGCTGCGCCAAGCGTTGCGGCAATGGCCAGTCCAGCGGTTGCGGCAAGCACGGTGCGGCGGATGAATTTGAGGGTCATGAGCGGTTCCTTTCAATTAATATCCGAATAGTACACCGAATTAGTATGGATTCAAGCGCAATGTTCGTTATTCCGAACGAGTTCTACTAAAAGATTGATTTACAATATTTAATTAATGACCAAGATCGTGTGGATCAAGGATGGCCAGCGGCGTCGGACTGCTGAATCAACTGTGCCAGCGTAGTGTTTTCGAGGGCGGCCAGATAGTCTGCATAGGGCCGGTCAAAGGCGCGGCGCAGTTCGCATGTCGCCTCGTCCTGGCAATCGGCGCACTTCTTGTAGGCCGTGCGCGACAGGCAGGTCAGCGGTGCGATGGGCCCATCCATGAGGCGCAGCAGCGGCCCCACATGGATCAGGTCGGCCGGCTTCAGGAGTTCATAACCGCCATCACGGCCGCGCCTGCTGGAGATGTAGCCATTGGCCCGAAGCGCCGAGAGAATCTGCTCAATGAACTTTCGCGGCAGCTTCTCCTGCTCGCACAGCTCACGGATGTTTAGCCCCTTGCCGGGCTCGGCGCGGGCGAGGGCGACCACGGCCTTGAACGCATAGCGGGCGCGCTGTGAAATCATACTGAAAGTGTAGGGATTTAGTCTTGATTTTGCAAGGCAGCGGCCCGGTTGCGGACGACGCCTATTTGCCGCCAGTCAGGATGTTGCGGAAAATGTCGTCCAGACCAACCGTCGTTTTGCGCCGTTTCGTTGTCCGGCGCCGTGTCGTGTAGCTTGAATAGCGCCGCCTCCTGCGCTTGGGGGCAAGTTGCCGCTGCGCTCCCTGCAGCAAGCCCTTCAACAGCGCGGCAATCAGGATCGAAAAGAATCCGCCACCGCCGCTTCCCGTGGACGCAGCCTGCGCCGCACCACCGGAGAGGCTTTGGGCGTTGGCCGCAGACAGCGTGGCGAGCACTGCCGTGGCGCTGATGCAGGAAAGCGCAAAACCCTTCAACTTGTCGAGCCGTCCCGTCTCTGCCTGCAGGGCGGATTGCGCGCCCGCGGCTGATCCGTAGAGGTCATCGAGAATTGCCGCACCGTCACTGTGGGCATCGCT
>CAZUKI010000077.1:2569-5429 GCA_964620785.1 uncultured Aestuariivirga sp. | reverse complement strand
ATGCCGAAAATCACCGAGCCGATGGCGGTCCCCACCATGATGCCTTCGACATTGCCAAGGCGGCTGCCGGCCAGTGCAAAGGGAATGGTGCCGAGCGTTGCCTTGCCCCAGTTGAACCAGGTCGACAGTGCAGGCCTTCCGAGGTTGTTGAAGGCCGCCTGCGCCACGAACTGCGCCCCCATGAAAGCCCAGGAGATGGCGATGAAGGTGCAGAAATAGACGATCAACTCATGGGTGCGCCCTGAGGCCATGAAGGCCGAGGCGATCTTGTCACTCAACAGATAGAGGATGAATGAGGTGATGACGGTATAGACCACGGCAAATCCGAGACCATCCTTCAATGCCCGCCGGACCCGATCGAAATTCCGGGCGCCGAAATTCTGTCCGATGATCGGACCAACCGCGCCTGACAGCGCGAAGATGATACCGAAGGCCACGGGCACAATGCGGCCGATGATGGCATTGGCGGCAACCGCCTCTTCGCCAAATGGCGCCACCACCCAGGTGGTGTAGGCAACCGTGAAGGGAGTTGCGAGCTGGGTGAGCATCGCCGGAAACGAGATGGCCCAGATCGACGGGAAGTCCTTCTTGAAATCCGAAAGGCGGAAAGGCCCGATGAAGCGGTGCTTGAAGGCAATGCCGTAGAGACCAAAGGCCAGCGAAATGACATTGGCACAAATATGCGCAAGAGCCGCACCCTTGATGCCGAGGCCCAGCCAGAAGATGAAGATGGGATCGAGAAAGACAGTGGCGAGCGCCGATCCCAGTGTGACCCACATGGCACTGAAAGCATCACCCTTGCCGCGCAGCGCGAAGGCGCAGTTCACCGCCGTCGCCAGCAATATGAAGCCGGGCGTGAGGATATAGACATAGCTGAGCGCAAGGTTGAGGGCCTCGCCCCGGGCGCCGAGGAACGTGAGGATTTGCCGCGCGAACAAAACGATGAGCAACGTGTAGGCGGCTGAAACCAGGATCGTGAATGTCAGCGTACTCGTCGCGAAAGAGCGTGCCCGCGCCGGGTCACCCGCCCCAAGGCTCCGGGACACCAGTGCTGACGCTGCTATGCCATTGCCGAGGCTGAGTGACAGGTTGGCAAAGGACAGGACACCGGCAAAGCCGATGGCCGCCGTCACATCGGTGTTGCCGAGAAGACTGAGATAATAGAGATCGGCAAGATCGGCACCGAACATCGTCATGAGGCCGATGGCGCTGGTCAGCGTCATGATGATCACATGGCGCAAGGTCGAACCCTGCGTGAACCGCGCCGCAGGTTGTGCAGTGGCGCTCACAGCGTGAACCCCTTGGCAGATGCAGCGGCCGCCAGCGCCTTTGCCGAACGGAAATGATGCCCGTCGATCCCGGCCAGCATCGCACCCTCGATGTTGGATTTCTTGTCATCGATGAACCAGCATTCCGCCGCCTCGCGTCCGCAGGCGCGGAGAAGACGCCGGTAGCTTTCGGGATCGGGCTTCTTGGTGCCGAACTCGTATGAACAATAGGTCTGTTCGAAGAGCGCGGCAGCCTCGGGAAACAGGGTGGAGAAGTGTTTTTTCACGAGCGGACCGTTGTTGGTATAGAGTGCCAGTTCGCTCTGTGCCCCGATGGCCGCTACGATTGCAAGCACCTTCTGGTCTGGCGTCATTGCGGCCCGTCTGGCAAGGATCCATTCTTCCTCGGAAATCAACCGTCCGATGCGTGCCGAAAAGCCAGCCAGATAATCCGCGCTGTCAGGAAACCCACCCGCATCTGATTCTCCCTCGAAGCCGGAATCCCAGAGGGCCGCCCGGACGTCGCGCGCCGTCACGCCCGCAAGTTGCGCCAGTTCCCGCAACCGCCTGCCGAGGTCGTAGCTGCACAGCACATCGTCCATATCGAAGATGACGAGGCGGGGCAGGGGCATTGAAGTGACTTTATCTATGCGGCCTTGGTGCCGCCGACGGTAAGACCGTTGATGCGCAGTGTCGGCTGGCCGACGCCGACGGGAACACCCTGGCCCGCCTTGCCGCAGGTGCCTATCCCCTTGTCGAGGGCGAGGTCGTTGCCAACCATGCTGATGCGCTTGAGCGCATCGGCACCCGAACCAATAAGAATGGCGCCCTTCAGCGGCCGCGTGAGCTTGCCGTTCTCGATCAGGTAGGCTTCCGTAACCGTGAAGACGAACTTGCCCGATGTGATGTCAACCTGGCCGCCGCCGAACGACTTTGCAAAGAGCCCTGACTTCATCGAAGCGAGAACTTCTTCCGGCGTGTGCCTGCCATTGAGCATATAGGTGTTGGTCATGCGCGGCAGTGGCGCATGGGCGTGGGATTCACGCCTGCCGTTGCCGGTTGGCTTGACGCCCATGAGCCTGGCATTGAGCCTGTCCTGCATGAAGCCCACAAGCTTGCCATTCTCGATCAGGGTCGTGCAATTTGATGGCGTGCCTTCATCATCAATGGTGATGGAACCACGCCGGTCGGGGATCGTGCCATCATCAACGATGGTGACATCATCCGCGGCAATCTGTTGTCCCATCAGGCCGGCGAATGCCGATGTTCCCTTGCGGTTGAAATCGCCCTCAAGACCGTGGCCGATGGCCTCATGCAGGAGGATACCCGGCCAACCCGGGCCCAGGAGAACATCCATTTCGCCCGCCGGTGCCGCGTCGGCTTCAAGCGCCACCAGAGCCTGCCGCAGGGCCTCTCGGGTTGCTTCTTTCCAGCGCTCCTCAGTCAGGATCGACAGGGGTTCCCCGCGCCCGCCGAAGCCTTCGCTCCCGTTCCCCTGCAGGACGCCATTGTCCGTGGTGACCGACACATTGAAGCGGAGCAGTGGCCGGATGTCGCGATAGAGGCTGCCATCCGGGCGGATGATGCTGACA
>CAZUKI010000077.1:0-2469 GCA_964620785.1 uncultured Aestuariivirga sp. | reverse complement strand
GTTTCGCCGGCGACCGAACGCAGGCCAAAGCCCTGTGCGTCATCGACACTGGCCGATTTCAGCTTGCCATCGTCAAAGACGAGGCTCTCAGCCTGGCGCCGCTCGATGAACAGTTCGCCATCTTCCGCATCGTGGAGAAGGTCCCGCACCAGGCGCTGCGCGTCATCGCGGCCAAGATCGGGGGAAAATGCTTCAAGTGACGTGTCGCTCATTCCGTCAGCGCTCCGTTGCGAATGCGTGGAGCGCAGCGTCACAGGCGAACGCCGCGTCCAGTTTCAGTATTTTGCAAGCTCGGCGACGGCTGCCCCAAAACCCTCGAGGGACACATTCATGGGAATGCCGCTGCCTGCCTTGGCATAGATGTAGAAGGTCGACTTGGCGCCCTTCTTGAACTTGTCCAGCGTTTCGTCGCTGAACTCGCCCATGGCCTCGCATATACGTGGGGCGCACTGGGTGAAAAGCAAGCGGTTGGGAAGGGCGGCGCCGTCGATTTCCACCGGAATTCCAGTGGGCAGGAAAACGCCGATGGGCGCCAGCACCCGCATCACCGTCGATGCCTTGTCGCCGTTCTTGACCCTGTTCACGATGACCGTGATGGCAAGCGTCTCGAGCTTTTCGTGCTTTGCCGTCAGCACCATGCCGCAAGACTTGGTGACAGGCGGCTTGGGCTGGCCCGCTGGCACTTCCACTTCCGAGCATTCAATGCTCCAGGCCCCGTGGGTTGCGACCTTTTCGGTCTTGATCTTGGGCTGGTTGGCGGCCTGCTGGCCGGCGCGTGGGCCGAAAGCGGCTCCCGGAGGTGCCTCGGCATCGGTTTTGCCGTCTGTGTTGTTCTGCGCCAGACTTGGATTGGCCATGATGCAGGGCCCCGCAACCAGAAGGCCAAGCAGGGCGATGAACGATACGCTACGGCTGATTCTCACGTTATTTCCTATGATATTGTCAAATCGTGTTGCATTTAGCCCCCAGTCCCCACACTGGCAAGCAGCCTCACAATGCTGGCAAATGACGTGCAATTGGGGCAAAAATCCGCAGAGTGCACGCCGTTTGTTATACAAGACGTTTTGCCGCGTCTGGCTTTAGTTGCGGCGGCCCTGAGAATATGGTTTTGAAGGCAAATTCGTGTGGTGCGCCGTGAAGATAGCGCACTTTTGGCGTCGCCTGGCGGCCGGCGCAGTTGAGGGAACGAGGGAGCAACGATGCAGATTTCGCGGATGGCGACGATATGCGGTGCCACGATGGCTTTTCTGGCGGCCATGACGGTTTCGGTTTTTGCCAAGGCTGGTGAGGCTGTGCCCTGGCAGTTGGGCCTTCAGGATCCCGTGACCCCGGTGGCTGAATACATCCACTGGTTCCACAATTACCTCCTGGTGATCATTACCGTCATCACGCTCTTTGTCTTGGCGCTGCTGATCTTCGTGATGGTCAAGTTCAACGCCAAGGCCAATCCGGTGCCTTCAAAGACCACGCACAATGTGACGATCGAAGTGCTCTGGACAGTGCTTCCGGTGTTGATCCTTGTTGCGATCGCCATTCCATCCTTCCGCTTGCTCTATCTGCAGCGCAATATTCCGGCAGCCGACATGACCATCAAGATCATTGGCAACCCGGGTTGGAACTGGACCTACCAGTACCCGGATCTCGGTGTTGATGATGCCGGTGACGCCAAGGTGAGCTTCACGGCAAGCATCCTGCCCGAAGACAAGGCCAAGGCCGAAAATCGTCCCTATCTCCTGGCAACCGACGTTCCCGTTGTCGTGCCGGTCAACAAGACGGTGAAGATCATTGTCACTGCTGATCCGGTCGGCATCATCCATTCCTGGACGGTGCCTTCATTCGGCCTGAAGATCGACGCCATGCCGGGCCGCCTCAACGAGGACTGGTTCAAGGTCACGCAGGAAGGCGTCTATTACGGCCAGTGCTCGGAACTGTGCGGCAAGGAACACGCCTTCATGCCCATTGAGGTGCATGCCGTTTCCGAGGCCGACTACAATGCCTGGGCCGAGAAGGTGAAGACGGCAAGCGTCGAAGAAGCACGCGATTTCCTCTTCGCCCTGCTCAAGTCCGAGCCCCAGCAGACGCTGGCCCAGAACTGAATTCAGAAATTTCGCGAGGCACATCATGGCACACGCTCACGCCGCCCACGATCATCACGCTGACCACCCCACCGGCTGGCGGCGTTATGTCTATTCCACCAACCACAAGGACATCGGCACGATGTACCTGTGGTTCGCAATCATCGCGGGTATCATCGGCGCGACGCTGTCGATCCTGATGCGCGCCGAACTCCAGGAGCCGGGCGTCCAGATATTCCACGGCCTCGCCAGCATGATCTACGGTTCCGACCCGACGAATCCCGATGCCGGCAAGCACATGTTCAACGTCTTCGTCACGGCCCATGCGCTGCTGATGATCTTCTTCATGGTCATGCCCGCCATGATCGGCGGCTTCGGCAACTGGTTCGTGCCG
>CAZUKI010000076.1:0-11680 GCA_964620785.1 uncultured Aestuariivirga sp. | reverse complement strand
GTGGCGGCGCTGCGGGCCGGGATGCAGATGTCCTCGCAGACACCAAAAAAGGCCGCCAGGCTGACTTCAAGGGGCGTTGCGACATCGACCGGGACCAATTTCACCGGGAAAACGACCTGTTCCTTGTATCCGATCGAATTTCCGCTTTCGTCACTGAAGCGCGAGGGCAGTGGAAACAGCACCTCCGCTGCCTTGAGATTGTCTCCTGTGACGTCAATCTGGGGCGGGATGCCGCCATCGCCGGGCACGCGCCAATAGGTCTTCCAGCCGGCATCGAGATCAATGGCAAGTCCGCTCCAGTAATCGCTGCCATCAAAGCCGCCATCGAGGAAGCGTGCGCGCCAGTGTGGCGTGTCAGCCCCTGCGCGAGCCACAAGAGGCCAGGCCGCAGCGGCGAGAAACAACCTTCTTTTCATGGCCATCGCATAGCTGATCAAGCGCTCACGGCATAGTCACCAGTTCGGGATCGCCGCTTGGCTGCCATGATTGCCATGCTAGAGTTGGGCATGGACATGTCTCTCCAGAGCAAGCTCCTCATCGCGATGCCGAGCCTCGCCGAGCCGGTTTTCTCGTCCTCGGTCATCGTGCTCTGTGCGCACTCCTCCGAAGGTGCGATGGGCCTCATCGTCAACAAGCCGCTCCCTGGCATGAGCTTCCTTGACCTTGCCGACCAGGTAGACATGTCAAAATTGTCGGCGGAGAAGGCCGAGATGCTCTCGCAGACCCCGGTCTATATGGGTGGGCCCGTCGATCAGCAGCGCGGGTTTGTGCTGCATTCGCCCGATTTCGAGGGCGAACACACGCTGCAGATCAATGGCGAGATTTGTGTCACCTCGACGCTCGACATTCTTCAGCACCTGGCTGAAGGCAACGGACCACGGCAGTTTCTTTTGACGCTCGGCTATTCCGGCTGGTCACCCGGCCAGCTCGAGAACGAAATCCTCCACAATGGCTGGCTGCACGGCGACTTTGACCAGGACCTGGTGTTTTCCAAGGATTTCGCAGGCAAGCATGCCCGCGCCATGCAGACAATCGGCGTCGATCCGTCCAAACTTTCGGCAGCCGCAGGCCACGGCTAAGCTGCCGTCAGGCGTCGCCAGCCTTGTCCACGGCCTGCTTGCGCGGGCGGGGCTTGGCCTTCTCTTTCGGTTTCTCGCCGTCCTTGAGCTTGGCGGCCGTCTTCCGCTTGCGTTTCGTGCTGGCAGGGGCTGCCTCGGCCTTTTCCCTGGCTGCGTCTTCATCGAGTTTCGCCTCGATGGCGCGAACTGCCTCGACCTCGGCGGCTGAGACGATCTGACGAATGGCTTCGGTTACGGCACTGGACTTGAGGTCCATGAAGCGCTCAGAGGGCCGCGGCGCCAATGGCGCCTGGCCTGGGTCAGGTGCCTCGCCACGTTCAAGGCTGGTGGGCTCGTGTTCTACAGCCGGAAGAACCGCAAGAAGGGCCGGGACATCCAGGGCCGACATGGGTTCGCCCAGCCAGAAACCCTGCCCCAGGTCCACACCCATTTCCTCCAGCTGGATTGTCTGCTCTTCGCTTTCGATGCCTTCGGCCACAACCTTCATGCCCAATTCATGGGCCAGTCCGATGACCGAGCCCAGAATGACGCCACCGCGTCCATCAAGGCCACCTTCGGTTACGAAGGAACGATCGACTTTCAGCGTATTGAAATTCAAGTCACGCAGCGAGGCGAGATTGGAGAAGCCGGTTCCGAAATCGTCACAGGAAACGGAAACGCCGGCTCCCTTGAGCTTTGCAAAGAGCTGCCGGGCACGCTCTGGAAAGCGCATTGCGACAGACTCGGTAATTTCGACAGCAAGCGATGACGGCGGCAATGACTCGCGCTCAAGCGTCGCCGAGATGCGGTCGAACAGGCCAGGGTCCGTCATCTGCTCGGCAGAGATATTGACGGCGACATAAAGCTTGCGATTGCGGGCCTGGGTGCGCAGCCAGACACCGAGTTGCCGTGCCGATTCCGCCAACACGATGGCGCTGATCTCACCAAGCAATCCTGCCTGTTCGGCAATGGCGATGAATTCGCTGGGTGGAAGGTAACCCAGATCACGATGGCGCCAGCGCGCCAGGGCCTCGAAGCCCATGATGGTGCGCGAGGCCAGTTCAACAATGGGCTGATAATGGACTTCGATCTCGCCCCGGTCGAGGCCGCGGCGCAGCTCGACTTCGAGGGCAACCTCTGCCGCCTTCTCGTTCCGCATGGATTCATCGAAGACCAGATAGGATGGGCGCGCCCGTGCCTGGGCAGCATAGAGGGCACGCACCGCCTGGTCATGCAGGGCAGTTGCGGAAGCGCCAGCAACACCAGGCTGTGAAATTCCAATACTGGCCGTCAGGTAGGCCTCCTGGCCGGCAACAGGAAGTGGCAGAGACAGGCGGCCCAGGATCTCCTTGGCGAGCGTCTCGGCGCTGCGCTTGTCGATTGCTTCCACATAAAGGACTGCAAACATTCCACCTGAAAGACGCGACAAGGTCTCATCGGGCAAAAGACATTCCGAAATGCGCTGTCCTGCAGCCAGCAATATCTGGTCGCCGAGATCATGGCCAAGGCCGTCATTGAAGTATTTGAACCGCGCAAGTCCGATGAGCATGACCCGCACCGGAAGGCCGATGGTCTTTGACAGTTCGTGTTCCAACCTCTCATTGAAGATGGCACGATTGGGCAGGCCAGTGACGGCATCGCGGGCCGTCTCGCTGGCAAGGCGGCCCTCCGTCTTTTTCTTCTCGGTAATGTCCGTGAGAGTACCAACGGCGCGTTCGGCGCGGTTTCCGGCGCCCGACACCGCCGCAAATCGCAGGGCAAACCAGCGATACTGGCCATCGGTTCCCTGAACGCGCAACTCAGTTTCCACTAACTCGCCCGGCGAAAGCGTATGGATCGACAAGGCACGCTGATAGGAAATCTGGTCGCCCGGATGAACAAGCGCCAGGAACATGCGCGCGGCATCGGGGCCCTGAAGCATTACCGGATCGTGGCCTAGCTCGGCGGCAAGCTCATCGCCAATGAACAGGCGATTGTCGTTGGGACGCCAGTCGAACAGGACGTGCCTGCCGCCTGCGAGCGCCAGGCTGCGGCTTGCCGACTTGGTGAGATAGGCATTGGACATGTAGCCCTGTTCGAGGGCGAGGCGGGCCAGCGCAAAGGCCAGTATGGCAACGACCGTGGCAAGGCCCGCGAGCAAGGCCGCATGGGACGCCGGGGCCTGATATGGGCCAAGCGTCACCAGCACCGCGAACATGACCCATGATGAAATGGTGGCCCACAGGGTCATGCCCATGGACATTGCGCCGGTGTCGTTACGCCAGCCATCGAGAGCCAACAGGAATCCGCCGGCCGTCGCGGCAACGGCAAGTATCCTGGCAACGGCAGAACCAAGAGCAGGATCAAACCAGCCGAGAACGGCCACGGCGCAGAACAGCACGAACAAGGCCGCCACCCAAAGCATGCTTCGTCGCGGCGTTGCATTTGGCGTTGAAAGCCCCCAGGCCGCAAGACCAAGTGAAAATGCCAGCAGTGCTTCGCTCCAGGCACGCAACTGTTGCAGATCGAAGGACATGCTGAAGATGCCCTGGCTGAAACGGTCGAGGTAGCCTGACTCAAGTGCCATGAACTGCAGGCAGGACAAGGCAACGATGGCGCCTGCAACGAAGGCGGCATGCGAGCGCACGGAATAGAGACCGATGATGAACAGCGTGAGGACGAGCGTCACCGTGAGCGCGGCACCACGCAGGAAGGCAATCGAGGTCTCGCGTTTTGTATAGGCGGCATCGTCATAGAGACGGATGCCGGCGATGGGAGCATCACCTTCGATCGCGATCGCCATTGCCGCATCGGCCGGAAGTTCAAACGCGTAGGCATCCTGCATGCCTGAAGCACGGGAGGCAAACAGATCGGGCGGCAGAGTGGAAATGACTTTCCGCACCTTCCTGCCGAACGGCTTCACCGGAAACAGGTTGGAACCGGACAGGCGTTGCGGGTCGATGGCCAGCACCAGTTCGCGCCTGACACCGGAGGTGTTGCGAATGGTGTAAACAGTCCAAGTGTAGCTTGGCCCCGGGCCCGTGGCATCCAGACCGAGAAGCGTTCGCTTCATGTAGGGAGTTTCTGGAAGCTCGATTGCGATGTTTGGTTTTTCCGCCTGAACCAGGGCGCCATGAACCGACAGGTCAATCACCTGGACGCGCGGAGGCACTTCAATGACGGTTTCGGCGCGCGCAGCAACGCAGCCGGCAAGGAGGCAAAGAACTGCCGCCAATGTCGTGCAAATGGTCTTGATCCCCGCCCGGTGCCTGCGAATCATTGCGACAGTCTAATGAGCGGCGCAGCAAAGTCTTGCCCTTCGCCGCCTGTGATATGCAAAAACTTCATGGCCTGCCAAGCCGGGCCCAGAGGATGTGATCCTCCCAGCGCCCGTTGATCTTGAGATAGGATTTGGCAAAGCCTTCCTTCATGAAACCGGTACGTTCCAGGAGACGGATTGATGCCGTGTTGGTTGGCAGGCAGGCGGCTTCGATGCGGTGCAGCGCAAGGTCGGAGAAGACGTAGGTGCACAGCGCCATGACAGCCCGCGTCATGTAACCCTGCCGGGCGAAGGGCGCCCCCACCCAGTAGCCGAGCGTGCCTGTCTGTGCCACTCCCCGGCGCACATTCGACAGCGTGACACCGCCCACAAGAGCCCTGGGCTCCTGTGCAAAGATGAAGAATGCATAAGCCTGCTCGTCGGCCATGGCGTTCTGCTGGTGGCGCAGCCTGTAACGATAGGCCAGGCGCGATAGCTCATCCTCGTGCCAGCTCGGTTCCCACGGCACCAGAAAATCCCGGCTCTGATTGCGCAGGTCGCGCCACTCCTCGAAGTCTTCAAGGCGCGGCGTGCGGAGAAGAACCCGGTCTCCCCTGATTTCGATCGTGCGCTGCTTGAGGCCAATCGGAAGTAGGAAGTTCATCGCTGCCAGCAATCAGCCCTTGGCGCTGAACCGCGCGGTGATATCCGCAAAATTTGCAAGACCCGACAACTGGCCAACCGCACTCAAGGAAGGCCTGCTCGACGTGAATATTTCCTCGGCCAGGCTGCGCACATCGCCGGCATTGACGCCCTCGATGCGCTTCACAAGCGTTGAAACCTCCGGAACTTCGCCGAATGCGAGATACTGGCGGGCGATCTGATCGGCACGTGCCGAGGCACTTTCGAGGTTCATGACCAGGCTGCTCTTGAGCTGGGCCTTGGCGCGATCAACTTCCTTTGCTGACACTTCCTTGCCCATCGACAGCATGACATTGGCCGTGACTTCGATGAGTTCGGGCGTGTGCTCGGGCGAGGTTGCGGCATAGACGCCAAGCTGGCCGACGTCTTCATAGGACGTGCCGTAAGAAAAGACGCTGTAACACAGGCCGCGCTTTTCACGCACTTCCTGGAAGAGCCTCGATGACATTCCACCGCCCAGCACACTCGACAGGATCTGAAGCTGGTAGATGCGAGGATCACGATAGTTGGGGGCAGAAAAACCCAGCACGATGTGGGTCTGGTCGAGCGGCTTTGCTTCGGTCTGGGCGGACGAGGCAAAGACCGGCGACTGGCGCTGTGGCCCCTGCCCGCGCTCGATACCGCCGAGCATGCGCTCGCATTCCTTGGCGAGGGCCTTGTGGTCAATGTTGCCGGCGGCACAGACGACGATGCGCGATGCCCAATAGTTCCGCTCGCGCCAGGACAGCATCTGCTCGCGTGTCATGGTTTCGATCAGGTCGGCGGGACCGAGAATGGAGCGGCCAAGCGGGTGCTCGCCATAGCTTGCGGCCTGGGCGAGATCGAAAACCAGATCGTCCGGCTGGTCCTTGGAGGCGGCGATTTCCTGCAGGATGACGTCACGCTCGCGTTCCATCTCGCCGGGATCGAGGGTCGATTCGGTGAAGATGTCGGCCAGGATGTCGAGCGCCAGCTTCCAGTCGTCCTTCAGGACGCGGGCATAATAGGTGGTGGTTTCCATGCCCGTGGCGGCATTGATCTCTCCGCCGACGTTCTCGATTTCCTCGGCAATGGCCTGGGCGCTGCGGCGCTTGGTGCCCTTGAACGCCATGTGTTCCAGGAAGTGGGCAATACCGTTCTCTTCGGGAAGTTCGTCGCGGGCGCCTGCCTTGACCCAGATGCCGAGCGCCACGGTTTCGAGGTGGGGCATGGCATGGGTGACGACGGTCAGGCCATTTTCAAGACGCGTGACTTCAACGGACATAGACTCTCCCGTCAGCGCTTGTAGCGTTCCTGCACATGGGACTTGACGGCCTCGGCGCTGCCTGGGAGCAGTGTGAAACTTTCCGGTGCGTCCAGCAAGTGCTTCAGCCGGGATGGTAAAAGAGGCCTGATTCCAGAGGCTTGCTCCACGGCATCGGGGAACTTGGCGGGGTGGGCAGTGGCCAGTGTCAACATGGGCGAAGCACCCAGGTTCTGGCGGGCCACGGCAACGCCCACGGCGGTGTGAGGATCGAGCAATTCTCCGGTTTCCTCGAGGATCAGGCGGATCATCGCCGCGGCGGCATTGTTGTCGGCGGCGCCTGAGGCAAATTCCTGGCGGATGGCCAGTAGTGCATCGGAACTCAGGCTGAAACTGCCGGACTGCTTGAGGCTCGCCATGGCAGCCCGGACGGCCGCCGGGTCGCCAGTGTTGGCGAGATAGACAAGGCGCTCAAAGTTGCTGGAGACCTGGATATCCATGGACGGGCTGGTGGTCGGCACCACGCCCTTCACCTCATAGCGGCCGGATTTCAGGGTTCTGTCGAGAATGTCATTGGCATTGGTGGCAATCACCAGCTTTTCGATGGGAAGGCCCATGCGCTTTGCCATGAGGCCCGCGAAGACATTGCCGAAGTTCCCGGTCGGCACGGTAAAGCTCACCGCCCGGTCCGGGGCGCCGAGGGCAAGGCCGGCATAGAGGTAATAGGTGATCTGGGCCATGACGCGGGCCCAGTTGATAGAGTTGACGCCGGCCAGCCGCACCTCGTCACGGAAGGCAAGATCGTTGAAGAGGTCCTTCACGATGGCCTGGCAATCGTCAAAGGTGCCCTCGATGGCGATGTTGTGCACATGGGGCGCGGCAACTGTCGTCATCTGGCGGCGCTGGACATCAGACACGCGGCCATGCGGGTGAAGCATGAAGATCGAGGCACGGGTCGAGTTGCGGAATGCCTCGATTGCGGCACCGCCCGTGTCACCGGAGGTGGCACCAACAATACAGGCACGTTCACCCCGCCTGGCCAGCGACCAATCCATGAGGCGGGCCAGGAGCTGCATGGCCACATCCTTGAAGGCGATGGTGGGGCCATGAAACAGTTCGAGCAGGAAGTGATTGGCGGCCAATTGCTTCAGGGGTGTCACAGCGGCGTGCGAATATGTGCCGTAGGCTTCACCGATCATGCGGCGCAAATCCGCATCCGGAATGCTGCCGTCGGCAAAGCGTGAGGCGACGGCAAAGGCAACTTCAGTGAATGGCTCACCGCGCAGGGCCTTGAGCTCCGTGACGGAAAACACCGGAACATGGTCCGGAACATAGAGGCCACCATCGCGGGCGAGGCCCGTGAGCATGGCGCCCTCGAAATCGAGGACCGGAGCTTCACCGCGGGTGGAAATGTACTTCATTGCGTCCCGTTAGCGGCCTCGCGGCGCAATCTCAACAGAAACAACCCTGCCATGACGACAAGTGTTGCCGCCAGCCCGAACCAGGTGATGGCATAGCCCAGGTGATTGTTGCGCAAATTGGCCTTGGGCGGTTCGACAATCAGGCCTTCCGTGCCCGGTTGCCCCGGCAAAAGCTGGAGCGTGAAGGCCTGTTCCGTAGCGCCGAGATGGCGGGCCATGGCCGGCAGGTCCCACCAGTACCATTCACTGCCGTCAGCCTTGTTGTCGGGATCAAACATCCCCTGGCGCCCGGCATGGAGCCGGACCAGCGCCTCGAGTGAAATGGCACCGGCAGGCGGCGGTGGCGGGACGCCATCACGCAGCTTTCCCACATCAACCATCAGCACTGTTCCGTCGCCCAGGGCAAAAGCGCGGATGACACTCCACGCCGGTCCACCATCGGCAGTGGCAATCATCAGGATGGAAGCATCATTCCGAAATTCACCATCAAGCTTCAACTTGGCGTAGTCGATGTTCGGCAGTTGCCGGGCCTGTTGCAAGGTGATCGCAGGGCCCGCGATGCTGGCATCAATCGCTGCGATCAGGCCTTCCTTCCAGGCCAGCCGCTGCACCTGCCAGATGCCAAGGGCGAGCAGAAGCAAGAAGCCGAGGACTGCAAAGACGAGCACCGGCCAGATGCTTCTCCTCATTTCTGGAGACGCCCCTCCTGAGCGTTCGTCTGCCACTGCTGGGCGAGCATGATGCCCTTGATGGGGCGCAGCAGCAGTACCGGCATGATGATGAGGACCGGAATGGCCAGCAGGATATGAACCCACCAGGCAGGTGAGTACGCTACTTCGACGCCCAGGAGTGCCCCTACGCCAACGACGCAGGTGAAGAGCATGACGAACCAGACAGCGCCGTCTCCGGCATCGGCAAATGAGAAATCGAGGCCGCAGGAGGCACAGGATTTTGCCACCGTGAGATAGCCATCAAACAGGCGGCCGCGGCCGCAGCGCGGGCATTTGCCGCGAAGGCCGGTGGCAATGGGGGACAGCGGCGGATAGTAGTTCTCGGACATGTCGCTCACAAAAAAAAGGGGCCGGGTTGCCCCGACCCCTTCTAGACCATTTAGTGCCCGTCAGTGATGGGCAATTTCGCCGCCGTGGCCGCCCCAGACATAGATGCAGGCGAACAGGAACAGCCAGACCACGTCCACGAAGTGCCAGTACCAGGCGGCAGCTTCGAAACCGAAGTGCTGCTGCGGCGTGAAATGGCCCTTGATGGCGCGGATCAGGCAGACGATGAGGAACAGCGTGCCGACCAGCACATGGAAACCGTGGAAGCCGGTGGCCATGAAGAAGGTCGAGCCATAGATGTTGCCGCCATTGTCGCGGCTGAAGGCGAAAGCCGCGTGGGCATATTCATAGGCCTGCACGACCGTGAAGATAGCGCCCAGCACGACCGTCACGGCCAGGCCCCAGATCAGGCCCTTGCGATCATTATTCAGAAGGGAGTGATGGGCCCAGGTGACCGTGGTGCCTGAGGTCAAAAGGATGAGGGTGTTGAGTAGCGGCAGGTGCCAGGGATCGAAAACTTCCGTGCCCTTGGGCGGCCAGATGCCTCCGGTTGCGGCAACGCGCGCCTGCTGGATCGATTCATCGGCAAAGAGGCTGGCGTCAAAGAAGGCCCAGAACCAGGCCACGAAGAACATCACCTCGGAGGCGATGAACATCAACATGCCATAGCGCAGATGCAGGGAAACAACTGGCGTGTGGTTGCCACTATGGGCCTCGTTGATGACATCACGCCACCACATGAACATGGTGTAGAGAACAAGCAGGAAACCGACCATCATGATGGCCGACGTCGAGCCATGCATCCACATGACTGCGCCAACGGCGGTGACGAAGGCAGCTACCGATCCGATGAAGGGCCACGGGCTGGGATCGACCAGATGGTAGTCGTGGTTCTTGGCATGGGCGTCGGCCATGGAGTTCTCCTCAATTGACCGTGACATTTGCCTGCACGTCCCCGGCAGGCTTCTTCACGGGATAGAATGTGTAAGACAGGGTAATTTCGTGAATGCCCTTGGTATCGGCATCCTTGAGAATATCTGGATCAACGAAATACTGAACCGGCATCTCGACGGACTGTCCCGCTTCAAGATGCTGCTCGGTAAAGCAGAAGCAGGAGATCTTGTTGAAGTAGAGCCCGGCTTCGGGCGGTGTCACGTTGAATACTGCAGAGCCTGTGGTCGCCGACGCGCCGGTGTTGTGGGCCAGATAATAGGCCATCGCGACTTCGCCGATCTTCACCTTCTGCTGCTGTTCCTTGGCATGGAAGGTCCAGCCAAGGGCGCTGTCGATGTTGGAGTCGAACCGGATGGTGATTTCCTGGCCGGTCGCGGCCGAAGGGGCATTCACCGCAACCTGGGTGGTGCCGCCGAAGCCCGTGACCTTGCAGAAGAGCGTGTAGAGCGGCACGGACGCATAGGCGAGGCCCAGCATCGCAACGCCGACAGCGGACGCCATGATGGCGACGCGGCGGTTCTTGGCGGGATCTGGCACAACGGGTGTCGTCATGGCTTACAGCGTCCTTTCGACCACCGAGCCGCCGAGACGGACCAGAGTGGTGATGAAGAACAGGGCCACCAGCAGCAGCAGAACCACGGCCATGGCTATGGAACGGCGGCGGCGGCGCGCCAGATCATCTGGGGAAAATGGCTGCGGCACATCCATCAGATCACCGCGGGCCACAAGGGCAACGAAAACACATGCTCAGCGAGAACCAGAAGCAACATGGCGAATAGCCAGACGATGGAATAGCCAAAGAGCTTTCCAGCCGCCCTGTTCTCCGTTTCGCGCGCCGCTGCGCTATAAACCGACCAGGCGAGGCTGATGAAATAGAGGGTCAGCACACCACCAGCGGCGGCATAAAGATAACCCGCCGTGCCTGTTGCGAGTGGCAAGGCCGCCACTGGCAGAAGCCCGATTGAATAAAGAAGCACCTGCTTCTTTGTCTCACGGCGTCCAGCCACATTGGGCAGCATCGGCACGCCAGCCGCGGCATAGTCGCCCTCGCGGAAGAGAGCCAGCGCCCAGAAGTGCGGCGGCGTCCAGAAGAAGATCAGCAGGAAGAGCGCAATGGCGCCGGCATCGATGCTGTTGCTGGCAGCGGCCCACGCCACCATGGGCGGAAATGCACCGGCTGCTCCACCGATCACGATATTCTGCGGCGTCCAGCGCTTGAGCCACATGGTGTAGATCACGACATAGAAGAAGATCGTGAAGGCGAGCAGTGCTGCCGACAGCACATTGACGAATAGGCCCAGCATCAGCACGGATGCCACCGCCAGCGTCAGGCCAAAGGCCAGCGCCTCACCGGGCGTCACTGCGCCACGAGGCACAGGACGGTTCGCGGTGCGCTTCATCTTGGCGTCGATGTCGGCGTCGTACCACATGTTGAGGGCGCCAGAGGCGCCAGCCCCCAAGGCGATGCAGAAAATGGAGATGAAGCCGATCCACGGGTGAATGGCACCCGGAGCCGCCACCAGGCCAACGACTGCAGAGAACACCACAAGCGACATCACCCGCGGCTTCAGCAGGGCAACAAAATCACCAACCTCGCCCTGGCCGCCCAGGCTTGAATACTGGGGAGCGGCCAAGGTTTCAGTTGCGAGATGACCCTGCACTTGCGCCATGAGGTCCTACTTGATGACGGGCAGCGTTGAATACTGGTGGAAGGGTGGTGGCGACGAGAGCGTCCACTCAAGGGTTGTTGCACCCACGCCCCAGGGATTATCCGCGGCCGGCACCTTCTTGGCGAACGCCGAGAACACGCCGAAGAGGAATATCAGCACGCCAACGCCCGAAATATAGGAGCCGATGGAGGAGACATAGTTCCAGCCTGCATAAACCTCGGGATAGTCGATGTAGCGGCGCGGCATGCCGGCGAGCCCGAGGAAGTGCTGCGGGAAGAACACCAGGTTGACGCCGATGAAGGTGACCCAGAAGTGCAGATGCGCAATCTTCTCGGAGTACATGTAGCCGAACATCTT
>CAZUKI010000075.1:8352-11774 GCA_964620785.1 uncultured Aestuariivirga sp. | reverse complement strand
GGCATCGATGGCCTGCGCGTCTGCGACAGTTCCATCATGCCGGAGGTGGTTTCCTCGAACACCAACGCGCCGACCATAGCCATTGCAGAAAAAGCTGCGGACCTCATCCGCGGCAACAGGTGACAGATGCCGAAGATTCTCTCCGCCGCCGAGGCGGTGAAGCACATTCCCGACAACGCGACAGTCGTGGTCAACTCGTCCTCCGGGCTCAACTGCCCCGATGATGTGCTGAAGGCGCTGGGCGAAAGATATGGCCGGGAACAACATCCGCGCGGCTTGACCATGCTGCATCCGATTGCTGCGGGCGACATGTTCGGCATCCGCGGCATCGACCACATTGCCGTCGAGGGTCTCATGGCCCGCGTCATTGCGGGTTCCTATCCCTCCGGGCCTTCGTCGTCCGAGCCGCCGCGCATCTGGCAACTGATCACCGGCAACAGGATTCCCGCCTACAACATTCCATCCGGCATCATGTTCGACATGCTGCGTGAAGCGGCCGCCAAGCGTCCCGGGACTTTGACCAAGATCGGCCTCGATACCTTTGTCGATCCGGCACGGGATGGCTGTGCCATGAATGCGAAAGCGGCCGAAGCTGCCGTTGTTCGCAAGGTCGATTTCGATGGCGGCGAGTGGCTGTATTTTCCAGCAATCGTGCCGAACGTTGCAATCATTCGCGGGTCTGCATCCGATAGCCGCGGCAACATCTCCATGGAACAGGAGGGCGCATATCTGGGCGCCATGGATGCAGCACTTGCCGCCCACAACAATGGCGGCATCGTCATCGCCCAGGTGCGGAAGATCGTTGCCGATGGCGAACGCCGCCCGCAGGCGGTGCATGTTCCGGGTATTCTCGTGGACTACATTGTCGAGGCGCCCGAGCAGTGGCAGACCACGCAGACCCCCTATGATGCCGCCATTTCCGGCGAGGAGAAACGCGACATTGGCTCGTTCTCACTCATGGAGTTTGGCACGGGCAAGGTAATTGCCCGCCGGGTCGCGCAGGAACTGAGGCGGGGCTGGGCGGTCAACCTGGGCTTCGGCGTTTCCGCAAACGTGCCGCGCATCTTCATCGAGGAAGGCCAGCATGGCGCCTGCACTTGGGTGATCGAGCAGGGTGCAGTCGGCGGCGTGCCGCTGCTTGATTTCCAGTTCGGTTGCGCTGCCAATGCCGAAGCCTTCGTTCCATCGCCACAACAGTTCACCTATTTTCAGGCGGCGGGCTTTGACTGTTCGCTGCTGTCCTTCCTGCAGATCGATCCTGATGGTTCCGTCAATGTCTCGAAACTCGCGGCCCGTCCTCATGTCACGGCAGGTGCCGGTGGCTTTGTTGACATCACTTCGCGAGCCAGGCGGATCGTCTATTCCGGCTTCTACAATGCCGGGGCCAAGATGGATGTGGTGGATGGCAAGCTGCGTATCGAGAAGGAAGGAAAGGTCAAGAAGCTGGTCAAGGCGCTGGACCAGGTTTCCTTCTCTGGCAGGCGCGGCAAGGCGCAGGGACAGGACGTCACCTACGTCACCGAGCGCTGCGTTCTCAAGCTGACGCCAGAAGGAATTGCCGTGACCGAGATCGCGCCCGGTGTTGAACTGCAGGCCAACATCCTCGATCAGTCCGAGTTCCCGCTGATCGTTTCGCCACAGCTAAGGGAAATGGATGGCAAGCTCTTCCACGCCGCCACATTGGGCCTGACACTGGCGGATTGAGACGCCGCCCACCTTGAACACATGGCTGCAACCGTAGGGTGAGGTGGCGGGCGCGCCCACTTGCCCGGCCAGCCGTCCATTCGTTCCCTGAAATGTGGACGAACCAATGCCGCGTGGGTGGCCCCCGTTGCATAGCCCACCGGCTTTGCGCCATGATGGATCACAATAACAGCCAGAAAACAGGGAGTTCCAGCATGTTCAAGTCAACCCGCACAATTGTGGCGGCTTTTACCCTAGGCCTCATGGCCAGCGTCTCGACAGCGATGGCGGACAAGGTGGTGGTGTCCAACTGGGATGGCTACATGCCCAAGGACATGGCGGACAGGTTCAAGGCGGCAACGGGACTTGACCTTGAAGTCGCCGTTCATTCCACCAACGAAGAAATCATGGGCAAAGTCACGGCCTCGGGAGGCGAGGGCTATGACGTGCTTTTCGTCTCTTCGCCATTTGCAGAAGCCTTGAACAAGCTCGGGCTTCTCTCGCCCATCGACGCGGCCAAGATCCCCAACCTCAAGAATCTCTATCCGGAAGCAACACAGCTCAAGCATGATCCGGGCAACACCTTCTCGGTGCCGTACACTTGGGGAACGACTGGCCTCTGCTACCGCTCCGACCTTGTGAAGGCAGAACCCACCAGCTGGAACGACCTTCTCTCGCCATCCGATGACCTCAAGGGCAAGACAACCATGCTGGCAACCGATCGTTGGCTGATGGCTGCGGCCTTCCTGGCCGATGGTCTGTCGGTCAACACGGCAGATCAGGCAAACCTCGACAAGGTGCGTGACCAGCTGATCGCAACCAAGAAGACATTGCTCGCCTATGACGACACCACCTTCTACTCCAAGCTGGTGTCCGGCGAGGCCTCACTCGTCCAGGCCTGGGATGGCTGGTGCAACTACGGCATCGCCGACAATGACAAGATCAAGTATGTCGTGCCGAAGGAGGGTTCAGACCTCTGGGTGGACACCATGGTGATCACCAAGGCCGCCAAGAACCCGGACGGCGCCGCCAAGTTCATCAATTTCGTCATGAACGCTGACAACGGCAAATGGATGGTCGAAAACATCATGTACAAGTCGCCCAACAAGGCCGGCATGGATGCCGTCGAGAAGGGCATGTTGGCGAAATATCCGAACATGGCGATGGCGCCCGCAGACCTGCTGAAATATGAACAGCTCCGCGACCTCGGTGACGGCATGAAGGCCTTCTCCAAGACCGTCTCCGAAATCATGGCGGCAAAGTAGTTTGCGTGACCGCAATTGGCTGCTCATGGCCCCGGGAGTCATCTGGCTCCTGGGGCTCATGGTCGTGCCATGCCTGCTGATTTTCATTCTCGTATTCTATGAGCGCGGGACCTATGGCGGCATCGATTGGAATGCCCCGACGCTGGAAAATCTCCGGCGCGCCGCTGATCCCCTCTACCTGTCGATATTCTGGGACAGCGGCCGCATCGCATTTCTCGCAACTGTCTTTGCCTTGCTGATCGGCTATCCGGCGGCCTTTGCCATATCGAAGACACAGGAACGATACCAGACGGCGCTGCTCTTTCTCGCCATGCTGCCATTCTGGACCAATTACCTGATCCGAACCTATGCCTGGATCGTGCTTCTGAACCCGGCAGGGCTCATCAATTCACAACTGATCGGGCTTGGCATTGTCAGCGCTCCTCTGCCACTCCTTTATAACGAATTCGCGGTGATCCTCGGGCTTGTCTACAA
>CAZUKI010000075.1:5194-8252 GCA_964620785.1 uncultured Aestuariivirga sp. | reverse complement strand
TTTCTCTACCTGCCGATCATCGTGCTCATGGTCCTGTCTCTCAACAAGTCCGGCCTTCCGACCGCATGGGGCGGCGTATCGTTCGAGTGGTACGGCAAGCTTTTTGCAAATGACAAGGTCCTGAGTGCGGCGCGCAATTCTCTGGTGGTGGCAATTTTTGCGACGCTGATCTCGACGGTGGTGGGCACCATGCTGGCGTTTGGCGTGACCCGCGCAAAACCGTCTGCGACGCGTGATGCACTTTTGTTCGCACCCATGATCATTCCGGACATCGTGCTGGCAATCGCGCTCTTGTCATTCTTTACGCTCATCAAGTTCAAGCTAGGGCTGCATTCCATCGTGCTGGCGCATGTGGTCTTCAACATCGCCTTTGTCTGCGCCGTGGTGCGCGCCCGGCTGCAGAGCTTCGACTGGTCACTCGTTGAAGTTTCCCGCGATCTGGGCGCCTCGGCAGTCACGACCTTTTTCAAGGTCACGCTGCCGCTCGTGCTGCCCTCCATCATTGCAGCGGCGCTGCTTGCCTTCACGCTTTCGATCGATGAGTTCATCATCGCCTATTTCACGGCGGGCGCTGGACAGTCCTCGACGACTTTGCCGATGCAGATCTACGCCATGATCCGCTTCGGCGTGACACCTGAAATCAACGCCATGGCGACGATCATTCTCTTTGTCAGCTTCCTGCTGGTGCTTCTGGCCCAGCGCTTGAACCGCAATCGCATTCCCGGCATGTAGAGAAGAAAGTCTGGAGGACAGCATGGCGAAAGCCACCAAGAAGGCGAAATCACCCGCACGGAAGAATGTAGCCAGGAAGGCAAAGCCCAAGAAGGTGATCGCCCTTTTCCCTGAGGCGGCATTCGGGCCGGCGCTCAATTCCGTTGGCATCGGCCAGGCGCTTGAAAAGCTGGGGCACAAGGTGGTGTTCCTCTCCGATCCCGGATTCCTTGATGTCTACAAGGGCTATGGTTTTGAAGCCCACGCCGTGAACCTCTCCGAGCCGTTACCGCCGGAAGAAATGGCAAAGTTCTGGGTCGAGTTCATCAACGGCCACATCCCCAACTTCCGCAAGAGCCCCTACGACCAGGTCGACAACTATGTGAAGGGCTGCTGGGAGATGATCGTTGAATCTGCGAAATGGGCCGAGAAGGATCTCCCGGGCGTTCTCGAGAAGGTGAAGCCTGATGTCGTCTGCGTGGACAACGTAATCCTGTTCCCGGCGATCAAGCGTTATGCCAAGCAGAACAGGAAGCCTTGGGTGCGGGTCATTTCCTGTTCCGAGAACGAGATCGAGGACCCGGACATTCCACCCCATCTTTCCGGCTGCGGAGAGAAGGACAAGAAGGGCTTTGCTGCCTACCGCAAGCACTTCAATGAAGTGATCAAGCCCATCCACGATGCCTTCAATGGCTTCCTGAAGTCGGTTGGCGAGAAGCCTTATCCCATCGGGCAGTTCTTCGAGGCAAGCCCGCACATGAACATTCTCCTCTATCCGACGGCGGTGAAGTTCAAGCGCCGCCACAAGCTCTCGCCGAAACGCTTCCAGTATCTCGAAGGTTGCGTGCGCAAGGATGCCGCCTACAAGGTGCCCACCTTCAAGGCCAATAATGACAAGCCACTGCTTTACGTGTCCTATGGGTCATTGGGCTCGGGAGATACCGACCTTCTGAAACGGGTCATCAAAGTTATCGGCAGGATGCCCGTGCGGGCGCTGGTCAATGTCGGTGACTACATGGACCAGTATGCCGACATCCCCTCCAATATCATCATCGACAAATGGTTTCCGCAGCCATCGGTGATCCCGAAGGTGGATGGCGTGATCCACCATGGCGGCAACAACAGCTTCACCGAATGCCTCTACTTCGGAAAGCCGGCGATCATCATGCCTTATGTCTGGGATGGCCATGACAACGCCACGCGCGTTCAGGAGACGGGCCACGGCTACAAGCTCGACCGCTACAATTGGAGCGATGAAGAGCTGGCCGCCAAGATCATGGACATGATCACCAACAAGAAGATGAAAGCCAAGCTGAAGAAGACGTCGAAGTCCATGCGCGCCAAGCACGGACCCACCAAGGCGGCCAAAGTCATTCATGGCCTGATGCGCAGCAAGGCCGCCTGATGCCGACCAACCTGGCATCGACCGCTCCACATCTGGAGGGCCCGGCCCACTACGCCGGACCGCTCAATGATTGGGGTCACCAGCCGGAGCCGATTGCCGGCAACTCCAAGAGCGATGGCGTGCTGCTGTTCAAGGGCCCGGGCAACTCGCCTGAGGTCGGCCTGTGGCAATGCACGCCAGGCACATGGCCGCTTGCCATGCCGCGCGATGAACTGTGCCACTTCGTTTCCGGACGGGCGACCTACAGGCACGAAAGCGGAGAGGTAATCGAAGTGAAGCAGGGGACAGTGGTTCTGTTTCCCGGCGGCTGGAAAGGCACCTGCACCGTTCACGAAACCATGCGCAATGTTTACATGCTGAGATGACCATGAACACCAATTCCTCTGCCCCGCACATGCAGGATCCCGCAAGTTATACCGGCCCGCTCAAGGATTGGGGTGTGATCCCGACCATGATCGAAGGAGAGAGCAGGACTTCCGGCGTGGTGCTCTACAAGGGGCCGAACGGCGAAAGCGAAAGCGGTATTTGGATTGCAACTCCAGGTTATTGGCATTGCCACGTGACCAGCGACGAATTCTGCCATTTCCTGCTGGGCCGTTGCACCTACACTCATGAATCTGGCGAAGTAATCGAAATCGTGCCCGACACGGTGGCTTTTTTCCCGAAGGACTGGAAGGGCACCTGCCGCATCCATGAGACTATCCGCAAGGTCTACATGATCCGCTGATTTCAATAGTTTACGCCGAACTGAAGCTCTGGCAGTCTCAGAACCATGCAAGCCGACGAACAGAAGATCAGAGCCCTGCCGTGCTGGAATGGCCCGGTAGAGGTTGCGGTTCTGAAGGGTGGCATGAGCAATGCCAACTATCTGGTGACGGACGCCGTGGGCAAACACGTCGTGCGCTTCGGTGTCGATTATCCTTTTCACCATGTCTTTCGGGA
>CAZUKI010000075.1:2603-5094 GCA_964620785.1 uncultured Aestuariivirga sp. | reverse complement strand
GCGCCCGACCTGCCGCGTTTCCTGTCAGAGGCGCGCGCCCTCGAGGCCGTGCAGGTGCCGCTTCCCATCATCTTCGGTCACAATGACCTTCTGCCCGGCAATTTTCTCGATGACGGCGAGAAGATCTGGCTCATCGACTTCGAGTATGCTGGCTTCAACACCGCCATGTTCGACCTCGCAGGCGCCGCTTCCAATGCACAGATGACGGATGAGGAGAACAGGGAACTGCTGGCCGCGTATTTTGGTGAACTGCCTGCGCCCGAAGTCGTCAAGTCATTTGATGCCATGCAATGCGCCTCGCTATCACGCGAAACGCTGTGGGCCATGGTGTCTGCACTGTTTCTCAACGCACCAGGGGCTGACTACGAGGCTTACACGGCGGAAAACCTGTCGCGCTACGAAATGGCACTTGATCGCTACCAGTCCAGGCACGGAAGGCTTTTGAAATGACACTACCATCCCACGCGCAGATCGTTGTGATCGGCGGCGGCATCATCGGCTGTTCCACGGCCTATCACCTCGCCAAAGAACACAAGGCCAATGTGGTGCTGCTCGAGCAGAACCGGATCACATCCGGCTCCACATGGCATGCAGCAGGCTTGGTGGGCCAGCTCCGCTCGTCGGCCTCGATCACGCGCGTGCTCAAGTATTCGGTCGATCTCTACAAGCGCCTCAAAGACGAGACGGGCCTCGAAACCGGCTGGAAGATGACGGGCTGCCTGCGGCTCGCCACCAACGATGACCGCTGGACCGAGTTCAAGCGCCTCGCCACGACCGCCAGAAGCTTCGGCATGGACATGCACCTCATCTCCCCTTCGGAAGTGAAGAAGATGTGGCCGCTCATGGATGTCTCTGACCTTGTGGGCGCAAGCTGGCTGCCGACGGACGGCCAGGCAAGTCCATCCGACATTGCCCAATCGCTCGCCAAAGGTGCGCGCCTGAATGGCGCGAAGCTGATTGAAAATGTTGCGGTGAACGGTTTTGACATCAAGGATGGCCGGATCACCGCGGTACGGACGAGCAAGGGCACAATCTCCTGCGAGAAGGTGGTGAACTGCGCCGGCATGTGGGCAAGACAGGTGGGCGCCATGGCCGGCATCAATGTTCCGCTCCAGCCGGTCAAGCACCAATACATCATCACTGACCGTATTCCGGGGCTCGCTACCGATGCTCCCACCATCCGCGATCCCGACCGCCGCACCTATTTCAAGGAAGAAGTGGGTGGGCTCGTCATGGGTGGCTATGAGCCAGACCCACAGCCCTGGACGCAAGGCGACGTTCCCGGCGATTGGGAGTTCCGTCTTTTTGACGATGACTTCGATCATTTCGAACAGCACCTGGAGCAGGCCATTGCCCGTGTGCCGGCTCTTGCCGACACCGGCGTGAAGAAGATGATCAACGGCCCGGAAAGCTTCACACCCGATGGCAACTTCATCCTGGGCGCCGCCCCAGAGTGCGCCAACATGTATGTTGGTGCCGGCTTCAATGCCTTCGGCATCGCCTCCGGCGGTGGCGCTGGTTGGGTTCTCGCGGACTGGGTCATGAACGGCGAAGCGCCGCTTGACCTGTGGGTTGTCGACATCCGCCGTTTTTCAGGGCTGCACCAGGACCGGCAGTGGGTCTGTGACCGCACCCTCGAGGCCTACGGCAAGCACTATACGGTGGCTTTCCCGCACGAGGAGTATGACAGCGGAAGGCCGCGCCTGAAATCACCGCTCTATGATACGCTGAAACGCCAGAATGCCGTGTTCGGCTCCAAGCTGGGTTGGGAACGGCCCAACTGGTTTGCGAGGGCAGGCGACGAAAAGCGCGACATCTACTCGATGGGCCGCCAGAACTGGTTTGATGCCGTCGCAAGTGAGCACCATCATGTTCGCCAACATGCCGGCATTTTCGACCAGACGTCCTTTTCGAAGTATATGGTGCGCGGCAAGGATGCGGTCTCGGCACTCTCGTGGCTCTGTGCCAACTCCGTCAATCGTGCCGTGGGTAGGCTCACATACACGCAACTTCTGAACAGCCGTGGCGGTATCGAGGCCGACCTGACGGTGTCGCGCCTTGCCGAAGACCAGTTCTATGTCGTCACCGGCACCGGGTTTCGCACCCATGATCTCGGCTGGATGAAGGACAATGTCCCTCCCGGCGCCAGCGTGAGCTTTGAAGACGTGACGGAAGGCTACGCCACGCTGTCACTGATGGGGCCGAAATCCCGTGACGTACTGGCATCTGCCGCCAGCGAAGATGTGTCCAATGCAGCCTTTCCCTTCGGCCATGTGCGCGCCATCACCATTGCCGGGCACAAGCTGTGGGCCCTGCGTGTAACTTATGTGGGTGAGTTGGGCTGGGAACTGCACATGCCCATGTCGGCGGCACTCGACGTCTACGAAAGCCTGTTGCGCAGCGGCAAGAGCGCGGATGTGAGGCCTGTGGGCTACCGCGCGCTGGAATCACTGCGCCTCGAGAAGGGCTATCGCGCCTGGGGCTCCGACAT
>CAZUKI010000075.1:0-2503 GCA_964620785.1 uncultured Aestuariivirga sp. | reverse complement strand
TGACGTGACGTCGCCGGCGCTGCCGACCATGCGTGACCTGTGCGAAACGGACAATCCCGCCGCGGCGCTGGCTGCTGCCAAGGGCGAGAGGCTCGGGTCGGTCAGGGACCTTCTGGAAGGCAAGATCATAGGCGTCAGCATTCTGGCGCCAGTCGATCTTCAGGCGCTGAAGGCTGCCGGAGTGACCTTTGCCGTCAGCATGCTGGAACGCGTGATCGAGGAGAAGGCGAGGGGCGATGCCTCGCAGGCCGACGCGATCCGGAAGGACATCACGCGCCTGATCGGAGACGACCTTTCGAAGCTGGTGCCCGGCTCGCCGGAAGCCATGGCCCTGAAGCAGTCGTTGATCGAACGCAAGGCCTGGTCGCAGTATCTCGAGGTGGGCATTGGCCCCGATCCGGAGATCTTCACGAAATCACAGGTCATGAGTGCTGTCGGGTTTGCCGCTGAAATCGGCATTCACCCGGTGTCGAAGTGGAGCAATCCGGAGCCCGAAGCCGTGATCGTGGTTTCAAGCGCCGGCAAGATCGTTGGCGCGGCGCTCGGAAACGACGTCAATCTCAGGGACGTCGAGGGCCGTTCGGCGCTGCTGCTCTCAAAGGCCAAAGACAACAACGCATCCTGCTCGCTGGGTCCCTTCATTCGCTTCTTTGACAACAGCTTCTCGCTTGCTGATGTGAAAGCCATGGAGATTTCACTCGAGGTCGAAGGCGAGGATGGTTTCCTCCTCAAGGGCCAGAGCAATATGCGCAAGATCAGCCGCAGTCCCGAGTCACTTGCTGCGGCGGCTCTCAATGTCCATCACCAGTATCCCGATGGTTTTGTGCTCTTCTGTGGCACTGTCTTTGCGCCGACCCAGGATCGTGGCGCCAAGGGCATGGGCTTCACCCATCACCACGGCGATGAAGTCAGCGTCATGAACCCGCTGCTCGGCGTCCTTCACAACACGGTGCGCGCCACTAATGACTGCCCGCCGTGGACATTCGGCACTTCGCATCTCATGCGCAACCTAGCAGCACGCGGACTCCTTGCCTGATGAACAGGGTTCTCTCCATCGGCGAATGCATGGTGCAGCTCCGTGAAGAACGGAAAGGCAAGTTTGCGCAGGGCTTTGGTGGCGATTCACTGAATACCGCCGTCTATCTGGCGCGCCTTGGCGCAAGCACAAGCTACCTCACCGCCCTGGGCACGGACGGTTGGAGCGAGGCCATGGTCGGCCAGTGGCAAAAGGAACATATCGACACATCACTTGTGCGGCGCGTGGATGGCCGCATGCCGGGCCTCTACATCATCCAGAATGAGGCAAGCGGCGAGCGCCACTTCTCCTACTGGCGTGAGCAGTCACCGGCGCGCGACATTTTTGCCAGCGAGGATCAGGCACTGGCGCAGGCCTTCCTGCAGTTCGACCGCATCTATTTCACGGGCGTGTCGCTTTCCCTTTACGGGTCGGCCGGGCGTGCGCGCCTTTTTGATTATCTGCAACGTGCCAATGACGCAGGCGCCTGGATCGTCTTTGACACGAATTTCCGCCCCGCCGGATGGCCGGATCACAACGAAGCCGACAAAGCCTTTCGACAGGCCATCGAAATGGCCGACATCCTCTTCGCTTCCCATGATGACATGAAGGGCGTGTTCGGGCGCTCGGGAGATGCGCTTTTCAACATTGCGCCCTGTGGCGAAAAGATCATGAAGCTCCCCGATGCCTCGGCGCGTCTGGTCTGGCGCAACCATGATGAAGTGGTGGCGCCGCTACCCGTCAAGAAGGTCGTGGATACAACGGCTGCCGGCGACAGCTTTGCCGCGGGCTATCTCGCCGCGCGCATGGAAGGGAAGTCACCGCTCATTGCCACTGGCATTGCCCACCGTCTCGCCAACGCCGTGATTCAATATCCGGGCGCCATCATACCCAAAAGCAAAATGCCAAAAGGCCTGCTCAAGTAAGGATAGACGACATGCTGAAAAACCTTGACCCGCTTCTCAATGCCGATGTGCTTCATGCCCTTCGTTCCATGGGCCACGGCGATGACGTGGTCATCTGCGATACGAACTTTCCGGCAGACTCTGTCGCGCGGCAGACAGCCTATGGCAAGCTCCTGCACATGGAGGCTGACTCAGGCCGCGTGACACGCGCGCTGCTGTCGCTGATGCCGCTCGACACCTTTGTGGACCATCCGGCCCTTCGTATGGAAGTTGTCGGCAAGCCAACTGAAATTCTCCCCGTCGCAAAGGAAGTGCAGGCAGAGGTCGACCGGGCCGAAGGCAAGTCCTGGCCGCTGGGCTCCGTCGAGCGCTTTGCCTTCTATGAACACGCCAAGAAGTCCTATTGCGTCATCCAGACGGGTGATCGCCGTTTCTATGGCTGCTTCAGCTTCAAGATGGGTGTGATTTCCCCTGACGCGAAACTGGGAGGCTAAGAAGTGGCAAAGGAGGGCGTTGCGATACTTGGCATCTATGTGGCCGATCTCGCCTTCACGGCGAAACGCCAGCCTGTCATGGGTGAAAC
>CAZUKI010000074.1:7110-11865 GCA_964620785.1 uncultured Aestuariivirga sp. | reverse complement strand
GCAGAGGCATTGAGTGAGTAGGCATCGATGGTAGCGGACATTCTCATAGTTGACGACGAAGCTGACATCCGGGAATTGATTTCGGGAGTTCTTGAGGATGAAGGATATGAAACGCGCCTGGCGCATAATTCAGATGCGGCGCTGGCGGAATTGTCGCAACGGCGCCCGACGCTGGTTGTCCTCGATATCTGGTTGCAAGGATCGAAGCTTGATGGGCTCGATCTCTTACTTGAAATCAAGCAGCTCGCGCCAGAGCTTCCCGTGGTCATCATCTCTGGACATGGAAACATCGAGACTGCTGTTGCGGCCATCAAGCGTGGTGCATACGACTACATTGAGAAGCCGTTCAACGCGGAGAGATTGCTGCTTGTCATCGGCAGGGCGTTGGAGACCAACAGATTACGCCGCGAAAATGAAGAGCTGCGTGGGCGCAGTGGTTTTGATTCGGACCTGATTGGTTCATCTCCGGCGATCAAGACGCTCAAGCAGCAGATCAAGCGCATCGCACCGACGAACAGCCGTGTGTTGATTGCTGGCCCAATGGGATCAGGAAAGGAACTGACAGCGAGGCAGATTCACGAATTGTCGCTTCGGGCAAGTGGTCCATTTGTGATTGTCTCAGCGGCTACACTTTCGCCTGAACATCTTGAGGAGTATCTCTTCGGTGTTGAAGGGGACCAGGTGCAGAGTTCGCGCATTGGCGCGCTCGAGGAAGCCCATGGCGGCACACTTTACATCGACGAGATCGCCGACATGCCACTTGAAACCCAGGGCAAGATCCTGAGGGTGCTTGTGGATCAGACATTCCAGCGTGTTGGTGGCAGCAAGAAAATCAAGGTGGACGTCAGGATCATTTCATCAAGCGCCCGAAACCTGCAAGAGCGGATTGATGCCGGCGTCTTCAGGGAAGATTTGTACCATCGGCTGGCGGTCGTGCCTGTCGGAGTTCCGGGCCTTGGCGAGAGGCGCGAGGACATTCCCGAACTCATCGAGCATTTTGCGCGGAACTATTGTTCATCGTCCGGACAGCAGCAGCGCAAGTTTTCGGTCGAGGCCTCGGCGGTGCTGCAGGCACGGAGTTGGCCCGGCAACGTGCGGGAGTTGCGGAATAACGTAGAGCGTATCCTCATTCTCGCGGCAGGCGAAGATGGTGACGAAATCAACGCCCAGCACGCGACATCCTCCGAAACCGCTGCAAGTGGACAAGGCCTGAGCGGCGAGCAATTGCTTGCCTTGCCGCTGCGCGAAGCGCGAGAATCGTTCGAGAAGGAATATATTACCGGGCAACTGTTGCGCTTTGGCGGCAACATCTCGAAAACAGCTCAATTCATCGGAATGGAGCGTTCCGCCCTGCACAGGAAGCTCAAGACGCTGGGCCTCGCGACGCGCGACGACGCGGCGTAGCAAGAATTTGTTTACCAAGTATATGAAGCCAGTTTTTACCGGAAGTTGAAAGAGTGCCCCCGGGACGGACGAGACGACCGGTGGGTACACAATGGCACTGTTTTGGAGATACGCGCGTTTCTTGCTGCTCGGCGCCGCCGTGGCGCTCGCAGGTTGTGCATCTGACAAGGGCAAGGGTGGCAGGCTCGATCCCTTTGCCGGTAAAGGTAGCCCTTACTACAAGGGTAGCGGACCAATTCCCAAGGGCGGTGGGCGATATCACGTCGGTAAGCCCTATCAGGTGGCCGGACGCTGGTTCACGCCCAAGGAGCAGCCCGGTTATGACAAGACCGGCGTAGCGTCCTGGTATGGCGAGGACTTCCATCGCCGCAAGACTTCAAACGGTGAATATTTTGACATGGCCATGCTCTCGGCAGCCCATGCAACGCTGCCGCTGCCGAGCTATGCCGAAGTGACGAACCTTGAAAACGGCAGAAGTGTCGTGGTGCGCATCAATGACAGGGGGCCTTTCGTCGACACGAGGGTGATTGACCTCTCGAAGCGATCTGCGGAAGTCCTGGGTTTCAAGCAAAAGGGCATGGCAAAGGTGCGTGTGCAGTATCTTGGGCCGGCCCCCTTGAACGACAAGGGCTCTCACCTTGCCATGATGAATGAGAAACTGCGCGAAGGTGCAGGAGTTCGTTCGCTCGTTGCCTATGCCAAGGGCAGGAGCCCGCAACCAGTTCAGGTTGCGCAGCAAACAGATGACGGAGAATCGGGCCTCTACCAGAATGTTGCAACGCAAGAGGTGATTCCCCGCCGCGTTGATCGGGAAGGTTATGTGGTCACAGTCGCGGCATTTGCCAACTCCGACAACGCCGATGCCGCGGGCGAGGAACTTTCCCAGTTGGGCTCGGTCAGGGTCAGGGAACTCCAGGGTGCGGATGGGCCCGTCTATGTGCTGAAGCTAGGCCCATTCAGGAGCGAACTGGCTGCACGACAGGCACGTGACGGTGCCATAGAGTCAGGTTTCCCCGAAGCCAGTATCTCCGCCGTCAGGATTCAGGCAGCATCGGCCAAGCCGTAATTGCATCACCCACCTGTTGGCCCTAAAAAGCCTTCATGCGTTCGATATTTGCTTCACTTCTTGCGGTTTTCCTCGCGGCCTGCCTGTTTGCTGTTTCAGCCGGTGCCCAGGATGTGCAGCCCATAGACACGCGGGCGCGCAATGCCATTCTCGTGGACGCAAGCACTGGCGACGTTCTTTTCCAGAAGGATGCGGACACACCTGTGCCGCCGGCCAGCATGAGCAAGCTCGTTACGCAGGCCGTGGTGTTCGACCTGCTGAAGTCAGGTGATCTCAAGGACGACCAGAAGTTCAAGATCAGCGAAGACGCATGGAGGCGCGGCGGTTCTCCTTCTGGTGGTTCAACAATGTACGCGGAGTTGAACAGCGAAGTCTCTATCATAGATCTGCTCCGCGGTGCGGTGATCCAATCGGCGAATGACGCGTGCATCGCTCTGGCCGAAGGTATTGCGGGATCCGAGACGGCATTTCTGGAACGCATGAAGGCCAAGGGCGTCAAGCTTGGCCTCAAGAACAGCACATTCAGGAACTCGACAGGTCTACCCGATCCGCAGCACCTGATGAGTGTCAGGGATCTTGCATTGGTGGCACGTTCCATCATTTACGACCATCCGGACAGGTTCGCGCTCTACAAGGAATCGGCATTCACCTGGAACAACATCGCGCAGAACAATCGCAACCCGTTGCTAAAGGATTATCCTGGCGCAGATGGCATGAAGACGGGATATACGAAGGAAGCAGGTTATGGCCTGGTCGGCACCGCGCAACGGGACAATCGCCGCCTCATCCTGGTGGTTGCCGGTTTTGACAGCGCCCAGGCGCGCAAGGAAGACGCGCAAAAGCTGCTTGATTGGGGTTTCGGTCAGTACAAGCAGGTTGAAGTCTTCCAGGCCAAGGACGTTGTGGGCCAGGCGCGGGTCTGGGGTGGCAACGAGAATTGGGTGGACCTGCTGACGCTTCAGCCCTTCTCAATCGCCCTAACCGAGGACGAGAAGAAAACAGTTGAGGTGAAACTCAACTACAAGGGACCGCTCTATGCCCCTGTGAAACAGGAGGACCAGATCGGCCTGGTTCGAATCTACGTGCGGGGACGGGCGATTGCTGAAATCCCTGTCATAACAGCCAAGGAAGTCGCGGCCAGTGAAGGCATGTGGGAAAAGGCTTGGGACAGTGCGCTTATCATGATGTTTGGCGGCTGAGGCATGGGCTACTTCATTACCTTCGAAGGCGGGGAAGGCAGTGGCAAGTCCACGCAGGCGGCAAAGCTGGGCAAACACTTGAAGAGCACCGGGGCCACGGTTGTCATGACACGTGAGCCGGGTGGCACTCCGGATGCTGAAAAAATCAGGGAATTGCTTGTCACAGGTGATCCGGGACGCTGGTCTGCCGAAGCAGAAGCCTTGCTCAACTATGCGGCCCGCGACAGTCATGTGCGTGCGGTGATTGAACCCGCACTCAAACGGGGTGACTGGGTGCTTTGTGACCGGTTCATGGATTCAACCCGCGTCTATCAATCTTATGCTGGTGGCTGCCCAGAGCACCTGATCGACGAGTTGGAGAACGTGATCGTCAAAAAGGTGCGGCCGCATCTGACGCTCATCTTCGATATCGACCCCAGCATCGGGCTGGAGCGTGCAAGAGGCAGGTCCGGAGGAGAGGATCGTTTTGAGCGAAAGGGTTTGCAGTTCCACGAGGAGTTGCGAGACGGGTTTCTTGCCGTTGCTGAACGTGAGCCTGCGCGCTGCCGGGTCATAGACGCCTCACCCGCGGAAGAAGAGGTATTCGCGGCGGTGCTGGAGAGCGTGCGCGAGCTTGCGAATGTCTGACGAGGCTCTTGATCCGAGAGAGACGCTTCTCCACCCCCGTCACCGCCAACGTATTCTTGGCCACGATGCCGAAAGAAAGCAGTTTGAGCACGCTTTCGAGGCGGGTACGCCGCACCATGCCTGGCTGATTTCCGGACCTGCCGGGATCGGCAAGGCAAGTCTCTCCTATGCCCTGGCGAAGTTGGTGCTCAGTGCGGGAACCGACCCGGGCCGGACGGCAAGCTGGCTGGCGGTGCGCTCCCATCCTGACTTCCATGTCCTCGAACTGGCGGTGGCAGATGCAAAGACCGGGCGCCTGAAAAGCGAGATTTCTGTCGATGATGTCCACGCCTTTGTTGGCTCGTTCGGCAGGACGTCAGGGCAGGGAGGCTGGCGGGTCGGTCTGGTGGACAGTGCCGATGACCTGAACCGGGAGGGGGCCAACGCTCTCCTGAAGCTCGTGGAAGAGCCTCCCCCTCG
>CAZUKI010000074.1:5371-7010 GCA_964620785.1 uncultured Aestuariivirga sp. | reverse complement strand
GCGCAGGCATTTCGCGCCATGATTGCGGCACCCAGGATTGATCCAGTCCTCAGGAGCAACATTGGCGGTTTTTTCAGCAACCGAGCTACGTTGAATGCGGACTATCACGTGTTTATCGACCTGGCCATCGGCTGGGCTGCCGACCATGCCCTGAGCCAGCCAGCCAGCCGCGCCGGACTTGCCTTTGCCGAGTTGAGCGGGGAATTGTCGCAGCGGCGGCGTGAGGTGGAGGGTTACAATCTGGACCGCCGCACGGCAGTCCTGGAGGCGTTAACCTCTATAGGCAACGCCTTGAAGGCGGCGTGATTTCCGGGCAAGACGGCCCATCATGTCGCAGAATCTGCCTTACCTCATCACTACCGCCATACCCTATGCCAATGGTGCGCCTCACATCGGGCACGCCTATGAGCGGATTGCGACCGATGTCATGGCGCGGTTTGCGAGGCTCGATGGGCGCGATGTGCTGTTCGTCACGGGCATGGACGAGCACGGTCAAAAGATGCTGCAAACGGCAGTCAAGGAAGGCCTGACGCCTCAGCAGCTTGCCGACCGGACAGCATCACAGTTCGAAGCGATGGGTGATCTCCTGAATGCCCGGGCAGATGACATTGTCCGCACGACGTCGGAGCGCCACAAGGCGGCCGCGACGGAAATCTGGAAACGGATGGAAGCAAAGGGCGACATCTATCTGTCGAAGTATGCGGGCTGGTACTCTGTTCGCGACGAAGCCTTTTATGGTGAGGATGAAACGGAAGTCCGCGAGGGAAAGCGGTACTCGACAAAAACCAACACTCCCGTTGAATGGGTGGAAGAGGAGAGTTACTTCTTTCGTCTCTCAGCTTACGCCAAGCCACTGCTCGAACACTATGCGCGCAATCCCGAGTTTGTTGTTCCGCAGCAATATCGGAACGAGATCATCTCATTTGTCGAAAGCGGCCTGCTTGACCTTTCCATCAGCAGGACAACATTTGATTGGGGCATTCCTGTCCCCGGCAATCCGAAGCATGTGATGTATGTTTGGGTGGACGCACTCACCAACTACATCACCGCGACTGGGTTTCCTGACCAGAGCAATCCGCTTGCCCGGTTCTGGCCCGCCAGCGCCCATGTGATCGGCAAGGACATCACCCGGTTTCATGCGATCTATTGGCCGGCATTCCTGATGTCTGCTGATCTGCCGGTGCCCAAACAGATTGTTGTTCACGGCTTCCTGTTCAACCGCGGCGAGAAGATGTCGAAGTCGACGGGGAACATCGTTTCGGTTTCCGACCTGGTAGAGCGCTACGGCGTCGATGCGGTGCGCTACTTTTTCATGAGGGAAGTCCCCTATGGCCAGGATGGCAGCTACAGCCATGAGGCCATCATCAACCGCATGAATGCCGAACTGGCCAATGATCTCGGCAACCTCGCACAGCGTTCGCTGTCAATGATTGCCAAGAACTGCGGCGGCAAAGCGCCGGCAAAAGGAAAGCTGATGCCGCAAGACTTGGAGATGCTTGGCTCAGCGCGTGGTCTCCTTGAGGAAGTACGGGCGCACCATTCTGCCTATGCGATCAGCAAGGCGATGGATGCAATCTGGCGTATTGTTGCTGACTGCAATCGCTACTTTGCGGGACAGGAGCCTTGGGCGCTGAAGAAG
>CAZUKI010000074.1:3704-5271 GCA_964620785.1 uncultured Aestuariivirga sp. | reverse complement strand
ACGCAGCACCCGAAAGTGATTGGCATCGGCGAAGCGGGCCTCGACTATCACTATGACTATGCGCCACGTGAGGCGCAGATGGAGGGTTTCCGGCGTCACATCGCTGCGGCACAGGAAACTGGCCTGCCACTGGTCATTCATACCCGCGAGGCAGAAGAAGACACAGCGCGGGTGCTTGAAGAAGAAATGGCCCGCAAGCCATTCAAGGCAGTCCTGCACTGTTTCACATCACAGCAGTGGCTCGCGGAAGCCGGTGTGAAACTTGGTCTTTATGTCTCATTCTCGGGGATCCTTACTTACAAGTCGGCGGAGGACTTACGGCGAACGGCAAAAGCATTGCCGGCCGACCGTATATTGGTGGAGACAGATTCACCCTACCTGGCGCCCGTTCCCCATCGTGGCAAGGACAATGAACCTTCCTTCGTCACGCACACATTGGCCTGCTTGGCCGAGACGCGGGGCACGTCAGTGACGGCAATGGCTGATCAGACGAGTGCCAATTTCTTCACGCTGTTCGACAAGGCGGTGAAGCCTGCCGGGTTCCGGGACGCAGCATGAGCCTGAAAGTTACTGTTCTTGGCTGCGGTTCTTCCGGTGGGGTACCACGCGTGGGTGGGGACTGGGGCGCCTGCGACCCGGGAAACCCCAGGAACCGGCGCAGGCGCTGTTCCATTCTTCTGACGCGATCGGGCGACAGCAATCCGGGTAACGAGACGCAGTTGCTGATCGACACTTCACCTGACATGCGCGAGCAAGTCTTGAGTGCAGGCGTCTCTCGGCTTGACGGTGTCTGGTACACACATGAACACGCCGATCACACGCACGGCATCGATGAGTTGCGGGGCTACTTCATCAGGCAGCGCCAGAGAATCCCCGTTTGGGCAGACATGCAGACCGGGGACATGCTTCGAACACGGTTTGCCTATTGTTTCTCACCACTGCCGGGAAGTGACTATCCGCCAATCCTGGATTTGCGTCTGCTGACACACGGGCAGACTGTCGTCACCTCTGGTCCGGGCGGTGACATCTCGGGAACCGCTTTTCCCGTGAGGCACGGCAACATCACGGCGCTGGGTTTTCGGATCGGCAACTTTGCCTATACGCCTGATATCAATGGCGTTCCCGCGGAGAGCGAGAAATGGCTGGAGAACCTCGATATCTGGCTGGTGGATGCGCTGCGTCCGAAAGCCCACCCCAGTCATTTCAGCCTGCCGGAGACGCTCGACTGGATTCGGCGTAAGAAACCCAAGCGCGCGATTCTCACGAATATGCACATTGATTTCGACTTTGTTACACTTGCCCGCGAGCTTCCTGAATACGTGGAGCCTGCCTTCGACGGCATGACCTTTGACATCTAGATGAAAAAGAAAGACCACCGCATGCTCAAGACACTTCTGGTGACGACGGCGCTGTTCGCTGGCGTATCGCTGGCTTCGGCCCAGACCCAACCGGCCTGCGCACCGGAGAAGCTCGCTGCCGCTGTTGATGCCTATGGAAGTGAACCATACGGTGCCCGAGCCTGGCGCAAGATCAACGGCCTCGGCGATCCCGGCATCGAAGCCGGCAG
>CAZUKI010000074.1:0-3604 GCA_964620785.1 uncultured Aestuariivirga sp. | reverse complement strand
GGCGCGACGAATTCGCCGCACAAGGCGGCTGCCCGCTACAACATTGCCAACCTGCTGGCCAACGTCCGCAACATTGCCGAGGCGCGCAAGGAAGTACAGGCCATCCTCGCTGACACCACATTGGCGTCCGTGCACGGCATCACTGAGGAACTGGATGGCTACATCGCCAACATCGAGGACACGCCGGCCGGCTGGACATCACTGATTGACAGGACAATCAGCACGCTCAGCGCACCCGAAGCTTCCGTGTCAGCCTCGGATGAAACGAAGAAGCGCTATTCGGCTGCACTCTACGATATCAGCTATGTCGGTGTTGGCGGCAAACAGGGCGATTGGTGGATTACCGATACCATGCCGGAAAATCCGACGCTTTCACGAGCGATTGCCGATGCGGCCCGCAAGCACCCCATGGCACTTTGGATGATGACCGGACAGACGGTCGACCAGCACTTCAACCAGGCGCCCTGGTCGCTGGTCGGCACAAAGTGGCAGGCCTGGAATGCGTCGCTTGTCGATCGCGCCAGTGCCTTGCAACCTGCGGGCGCTTCTTTGTCCGGGCTGGCAAAGGATACGCTGGCGGCATTGAAGGCCGGTAGCGATGATGCGAGCCGCAAGACACTCTGGTCGCAGGCGCAAGCGGCGGCAGATGCATCGCGGGCTTCTTGTGGAGAGGCAAAGGAAACGGGCGCGCTTTCCGCGCTGGCACGGAATGCCTTGCGCGTTTCGGCGCAGGCCGGAAACTACGATGAGGCCGCGACCGGTCTCAAGGCGCTCAATATTGGCGACACCAAGCTCTACCGCGACGTGCTGTTGCCTAAACTGACGGCGGACATTCTTGCCGCTGGCAAGGCGGAGGAGGGGCGCAAGCTTCGTGCTGCCCTCGACCTTGAAACCTACGTCGCCGGTCTCTCCGCCCAGGATGCTTCATCAAGCAAGGAAGAACTTGCCGGTTTCCTTGAACTCGTTGCGGAGGACGAAGCGCATTGGCAGAAGGCGATTGGATTTGGCGCAAACACGCTGTCATCTCCCATCCTGAACCTTCTTCCAGCCAAGCAGCTGCGGGAGCTGTCATCCTCTGGTGGTTACTCCGCGTCGCAAAAAGCTCTGCTCACTCGAGCAGCCTGGACTCGTGATTACATTCGTGCCGGGCTTCCCGCGACGGCTACAACCGACGCCATGCTGGCTCTCAATCCGCAAATCCAGCAAAGCCTGGACAAGGTCAAAGCCGATTATCCTGACCTGAAGGGCAAGGATCTCTGGCTGTTAACCATCCTGCGCAATCCGCGTTTCGGCATCATGCTCAATTCTCCGGACTGGACTGACCCGATTGAGGCTGACCGCAGCGACTTCTCTGCCATCGACACCTATGACCACAATGACAAGAACTGGTGGTGTCCGCTCGAGATTGATCGCAATCTTGCGGCTGTCCGGAAGGCCTATGACAGCTCCAGCGGCGTGCTGGCGGCCAGCGATTACCACGCCAAGGACCTTGAGCCGCTGCTTGACGAAGGCGCCATGGCGGCAGTGGCCAAACGCCGTGACGGCTTGTTGGTCGCGCATCCCATGATCAAGGCTGTCAGCTGGCGTGAAACCAACCAGCTTGCCAAGTCGGCGTCCGCGCCGGCATCCTTGACCAAGGCCGCCATTGCCTTGGCGAAGTCAGGACGTGCCAAGGACGCAGCACCCGAGGCGCTTGGGCGGGCCGTGGTGGCCACGCGCTATGGCTGTAACTGGCATGGCCGGCACAGATCGTACTCGGCAGCGGCGCAGCAGCTGCTGGCGCGGAAGTATCCAAAGAGCGACTGGGCAGCAAAGACGCCGTACTGGTTCGACTGCATGTATGTAACCTGGGACAAGGACTACAACCGCATTGCCGACTGCAAGGCGAAGTTCTGGCCAAAGCAGGCGCCGCTTCGCTGAGCAGCCCGCAGGCGCTTGGGCTGCGCGGTATGCCGACAGGTTGGTCTTGCCGGGCTGGCCTTTGACTGGCTTTGCGGGTGGCTCAACAAAGGTATTTCCGCACATGGGCGAATATTCCATAATATATATTATGCGAATGAGATATGGAGATTGGTAATGACTGCCGGATCCGACAGCCGATCCAATTCGTCTTCCCCTTTTGAGCCAGATCCCTTGCGCGTCCACGCAATGGACATGCGCTCGCTCGAAACGCTGAAAACGATCATGGCCGCGCTGCGGACGCCAACGACAGGCTGCCCCTGGGACCTTGAGCAGGATTTCGGGACGATTGCGCCTTACACGATAGAAGAAGCGTATGAAGTTGCAGATGCCATTGCCCGCGATGACATGAAGGAGCTGTGCGAGGAACTGGGCGATCTCCTCCTGCAACCCGTCTATCACGCCCAGATCGCCTCGGAACAAGGCAGCTTTACACTGGCGGACGTCATCGAGGCGGTGAACCGCAAGATGATACGCCGCCATCCGCATGTGTTTGGCGACGAGCAGGCCCGGTCAGCGGGCGCGGCAAAAGGATTCTGGGAAAGTAACAAGTCCCGCGAGAAGGGCGCTGCAGGAGCAGGTTCGACCCTCTCCGGTGTCGCGCAGGCCCTGCCTGCCCTGATGCGTGCGATCAAGCTTCAGGCAAAGGCTGCTCGGGTAGGCTTCGATTGGCCGCAGGTCGATGACGTATTCGCCAAGATTTCGGAGGAGATCGCGGAGCTGAAAGACGCCCCCGACGACAAGCGTGCCGAGGAATTTGGGGACCTGCTCTTCGCCGTGGTGAATTTGGGCCGGCATTATGGGGTTGATGCCGAGGATGCCCTGCGGTCTGCCAACAGAAAGTTCGAGCGGCGGTTTGCCTTCATCGAGGACGAACTGAAGAAGATTGGCAAATCTCCCTCGCAGTCAGGTCTCGCCGAGATGGATGCCCTGTGGGACAGGTCGAAGGACGCAGGGCTTTAGCCTGCGTCAGCGCGGGGTGATCTTGCGGAGCGCGCGGCCGAAGCGTGCCGAAGCCTGCCCTGCCCGGTCTGGCGTTATGCGCAGCGTCAACCTGATGCGACCGTCCTTGAGGATTTTTCGCTCCAGGACTTCGGCGCGTTCATGGCACCACGCATGGCCCTGCCCGTCGCCGGCGGCGAGCGTGACGGTGTACATGTCATTGCCGTGCGCCAGTTTGAGTTCAATGAGTTGCAGCAACCTGTCAATGCCATCGCCACTGACAGCCAAAATGAGAACGCAATCCTTCCTTCTCGCGGCTGTTGCCTCGCGTGAGGCAAATTCAAGGGGCTCCAGCAGGTCGCCCTTGTTCCACACTTCAATCACGTGGCCGCGCTTGCCCTCGCCAAGGCCAAGCTGGTCCAGCACTTTCAGCACGTCTTCGGCCTGGGCTTCGCTTTCAGGGTGGCTCACGTCCCGCACATGAAGGATGATGTCCGCCGAAATGACTTCTTCAAGGGTCGCACGGAACGCCGCAATTAGGTTTGTCGGCAGGTCAGAAATGAAACCAACGGTGTCCGACAGAACCACCTTGCGCCCCTGCGGAAGCTTGATGGTTCGCATCGTAGGATCGAGGGTTGCAAAGAGCAGATCCTTGGCGAGCACTCTGGCGCCAGTCAGCTTGTTGAACAGCGTCGATTTCCCG
>CAZUKI010000073.1:5976-12025 GCA_964620785.1 uncultured Aestuariivirga sp. | reverse complement strand
GCAAGGCCGAGGATGGCATAGCACAGGCGTAGTGAAGGCAGATGAAAGCTAGGCCCTTCAAGTTCGGCGAGGACATCGAATTCGTCGCCAGCTGCCACCGGGGGCAGAGGTTTGACGAGCTCCGCCAGGTCGTCCTTGATGCCCTGTGGCGCATCAGCCGCGGCGGTCAGGGGAACACACAAAGCCTCGGCCTGGGACGTGAGTCCTGTCAGGACAATTGCGGCAGCAAGCAAGCGTCTGAAATTTTTCATTCCCGCCCCACCCTGCCGCCAGAACGCAAATGACAGTGCAAGGCGGCGGGGCAACTATTTGACGACTTGCTGAGGCTGTCAAGAATTGTCCCGTTGGCACAATTGGAGCTTGCATCGCCGCTGTTACAGCGGCTTGCGCCGCCGGTCACCGCCCGGGCGTTAACCATGTCTGCAGGCTTCTGGCGAAAACCGATGGTTAACACTTTACTAACAAGTTGTGCCATCGCAGGATAATCTCGATGTGGCGTCACATTTTGAACGGGTTTGTCATGCGTTGCCTTTCCATGTCACTTCTTGCACTGGCCGTGCTGGCCGCGCCCGCCTTTGCGGAAACCCCGCAGCGGCTCGGCTGCAAATCCTATGCGCGTGAAGTCGCCGACCAGTGGTCCAAGGGCTATATCGAAGTTGCCGATGAGGGCACTTCGGCGGCTCCAGACCAGGTGCTGATCATCGCTGCGGGCCGCGAGTATTATGTTCCACGGTCCGGCAGTGGCGTCATCAAGCCGGTTTACCTGCGCATGCACGAGCGCAACCAGGTGTTCTGGGATGCCTTTGATCGGTGCCAGGCGGGCGGTCATATCGCGATCAAGCTGCCACCGCCCAACACTCCCACGAACTGAGACCGGGACAAAATCGCTCAGGACCGAAAAACGGCCTGAAACGCGCCGAAAAGCTTCAAACCGCGCTGGCTGGCTGCATTGCGTCGGTCTGGACTGTTTCGTGACCGGGTCCTGGTCTGCTATTGGGTGTTCATGACAATTTGGCGCGGAGTCTGCCGCCCGGGCATGATGCCTGGCCTGGCTGTGCGCCCTGTGGAGGCGTGATGCCATGAACAAGCCGACCGACCCGAAAACCTGGGAACCGTCACCCAACAACCTCGAGCCCTTCTTCATGGGCTTCACGCCCAACCGGGCCTTCAAGAAGCGCCCGCGCCTCATCGCGCGCGCCAAGGACATGCACTATTATGACCTGACGGGCCGCCCCATCCTCGACGGCAGCGCCGGCCTGTGGTGCTGCAATGCCGGCCACTGCCGCGACACGATTGTCGAAGCGATCCAGAAGTCTGCAGCCGACCTCGACTTCGCGCCGACCTTCCAGTTCGGCCACCCCAAGGTGTTCGAACTGGCCTCGCGCCTTGCCACCATGGCGCCCGACGATCTCAACTATGCCTTCTTCTGCAACTCCGGTTCGGAAGCCGCCGATTCAGCATTGAAGATCGCTCTTGCCTATCACCGCACCAAGGGCAACGCCTCGAAGACCAGGCTGATCGGCCGCGAGCGCGGCTATCACGGCGTCAACTTCGGCGGCATCTCGGTTGGCGGCATGGTGGCGAACCGCAAGTGGTTCGGCACAATGCTGGCTGGTGTTGACCACCTGCCGCATACTTACAATCGCAAGGAACAGGCCTTCACCGCCGGCGAGCCGGAATGGGGCGCTCACCTCGCCAATGAACTGGAACGGCTCATCGCGCTCCATGATGCTTCGACCATTGCCGCTGTCATCGTCGAGCCGATGGCAGGCTCCACGGGCGTGCTGCCGCCGCCCAAGGGCTATCTCAAGCGCCTGCGCGAGATCTGCAGCGCCAATGACATCCTGCTCATTTTTGATGAAGTGATCACCGGCTTCGGCCGTCTTGGCACGGCGTTTGCCGCAGAGCGTTTCGGCGTGACGCCAGACATCCTGACCTTCGCCAAGGGTGTCACGTCTGGCACGGTTCCGATGGGTGGCGTGCTCGTCCGCCAGGGCATCTATGATGCCTTCATGGGTGGTGCCGATCATGTGATCGAACTGTTCCATGGCTACACCTATACCGGCCATCCGATTGCGGCGGCCGCTGGCGTTGCCACCATGGACCTGTACCGCGACGAGAATCTTTTCGAGAACGTGCGCAAGCTCGAGAAGCCCTGGGCTGATGCAGCCTTCTCGCTCAAGGGTCATCCACTGGTCGAAGACATTCGCACCATCGGCCTTGTGGCCGGCATCGACATCAAGCCGGTTGAAGGCAAGCCCGGTCTTCGCGCCTACAAGGCGATGGAGAATGCCTTCCACGATATCGGCATGATGATCCGTATCACTGCCGACACGATCGCGTTGTCGCCGCCGCTGATGATCAACCAGGCGCAGATCAAGGAAATCTTCTCGGACAAGATGCCGAAGATTCTTGATTCGGTAGCGAAACTCTAGCCGCCTCTCCCGCCCGGCAGGGCGAAGGCGACCTATCATAAGTTGCGGATTTTGGGTCCGCATGGATTCCAACAAGGCCTGAGAGCGACTACTCTCAGGCCTTGGTGATTCGCGTTCAGTGTTGGGCAACTCACGCGGAGGGGGCAAGGCAAGAGATGCGGTTTGGACAGGACGGCCCGTGGCTGGTGATCGTTGCGGCTTGCGCCTGCGCGGCCATGGGGATCGGTGCCTATGGCATCGGTTCCGGCGTCCTGTCGCCCATGCTCCTGTCGGCATCGGTCATCGCGCTTGGTCTTGGCATGATGCTGGCTCAGGTGCGTTCGTTCTTCCGGCAGGGCGCTGCCGAGGCAGTTGAAGCGGACGTGCAGTATCTGGCGCAGCGGCTGGATACCGCGGAACAGCATGCCCGTGACTGGCAGTTTGGCCAGGAAGGCCTGTCACAGCAGATCATGGCGCTGCGCTCGGACACCAGCCTTGCCGCGGGCCAGTTGTCACAGGGCCTCGAAGACATTCGCCGCAGCCATGTCTCGATCGCCCAGCAGATTCAATCGCTGCTCGACCAGCCGGTGAGCAAGGCCGGCGGATCCTATCCAGCGGGGTCGGTGGAACCACCGCTGTTCGAGCCGCGCATGGAATTCGGCTTCGTGGATGCCCAACCCGAAGCAGCGGGGCCAGCGCCGGCACCTCGCCTGACCGACAGACTGACCCTGTCGCTTGAACCGATCATCGACTTGTACACCATGCAGACGGCCCACTACCGCATGATCGTCAGTATGCTGAACGATCAGGGCCAGGACGTGCCGCCTGAAACTTTCCTGCTCCACGCCAGCCATACAGGCGAGCGGCCGGAGGTTGATCTTTTTGTGGTCCGCGAGACACTGTCGCTGCTCGGCACGCTGCGGCAGCGTGATCCCAACCTTTGCATCATCACCTCGCTTGGCGCCGAGACACTTTCAGACCCTGACATTTTACGTGCGATCATCGCCGAGATGCTGGAGCGCCGCGATGTCTCTTCGGGGCTCGTCATCGAGATTTCGCATATGGTGCTGGCAAAGCTCCCCGAGCAGGCCCTCGAAGGGCTGGCGACGCTGGCGCGGGCGGGAGTTCCACTGGCGCTTGCCAGTTCGACAATCGCCGGGGCAGACCTCGGGGCGCTCAGCAAGCTCAACATGCGCTATGTCAGCCTTGCGGTCACGGCGGTCGGGGCGGGGCCTGCTTCGGCAACGGCATTGGGCGGCTTCGTGCAGGCGGCGCGGGCGCTGCGCATCCAGATCATCATCACGCAGGTGTCGGAAGCGCGCCAGATGCAGGAAATTTCCCGCACCGTGCGTTTTGCCGCGGGACCGTGCTATGCCAATCCGCGCCGGCTCAAGCGCGACAACGAACCGGAACAGTTGCCAGCACTGCGCGCTGTCGCCTAATCCTCATCTTCATGAAGACAATTTCTGCGACCTATCCGGTATGGTTCTGCGACATCTGGGGCGTGGTCCACAACGGCTACAAGCCCTTTGCCAACACAGTGGCGACGCTTGCCAGGCATCGCGCCAACGGCGGCATCGTGGTGCTGGTGAGCAATTCGCCGCGGAGCGAGGCGGGTATCCTCAAGCAGCTTGACGAGATCGGCGTGGCGCGGAACGCCTATGATGCGGCCGTGACCTCTGGTGATGTGACGCGCAACCTGATGGCGGAAGCGCCCTCGCACCGCCTGTTTCATCTCGGACCGGACCGCGACACCTCGATCTTCCAGGGGCTTGCTGTGGAACGGGTGCCGCTGGCCGAGGCCGGAGCGGTGATCTGCACGGGGCTGTTCCACGATGACCGGGAAACGCCGGATGACTACGAGGCGCTGCTCACGGAGATGAAGGCGCGCAAGCTGCCCATGATCTGCGCGAACCCGGACAAGATGGTGCGCAAGGGAGATAAGCTTCTTTATTGCGCGGGTGCATTGGCCGAGCGCTTTGCTACCATGGGTGGTGCCGTTTCGATGGCGGGCAAGCCCTTCGCCCCGATTTACGAACTGGCCCGCAAGAAGGCGGAAGTTGCGCGTGGTGGGCCCGTTTCCGCAGCGGAAATCCTGGCAATCGGCGATGGCCCCGAAACCGACATCCGGGGGGCCGCCAACCAGGGCGTCGCCTGCCTGTATGTTTCCGGCGGGGTGCGCGACCATGCCAGCGACATGGCGGCCGAGCTTCGCCACATCCAGAACCTTGTTCCACAGGCGCGTATTGTCGCTGCCGTGCCAGAGCTGCTCTGGACCTAGACAGCCAACCGTTTTGGACTTAGGTCTGCTTTTCGTTGCGCTGCACAATGCTATTGTGCGGCGCGGGGAAGAGCTGGAGCATGTCGCGTTATTGCATCGAGGACCTGGTGGTCGGGCAGCAGGCTTTCATTGAGAAGCCGGTGATGGAGTCCGACATCGAAATCTTTGCGGAGGTGACGGGGGACCACAACCCCGTGCATCTCGACGAGACCTATGCGGCAGGCACCTTCTTCAAGGGGCGCATTGCCCATGGCATGCTGTCGGCAGGTTTCATCTCTGCGGTCATCGGCATGAAGCTGCCGGGTCCGGGCGCCATCTACATGTCGCAGACCCTGCGCTTCCTGGCACCGGTGCGGATCGGCGATGAGGTGAAGACGGTCGTCAGGGTTGAAACCATTGACTTGGACCGCAAGCGCAGCCAATTGCTGTGCTGGTGTGAAGTGGCGGGCAAGCGCGTCGTGGAAGGAGAAGCCCTGGTCTATGTTCCTTCCAGGGCAGCAAAAAGCTGAACCAGACGCAAGGCGATGTTGATCCTCAATCCGACTGACAAACCAGATGCAGGCGTCACGGGCGCGGTTGTGGCAATCGGTAATTTCGACGGCTTCCACCGTGGCCACCAGGAATTGATCTCTGTTGCGGCGCGCGAGGCGAACCGTCTCAACAGGCCGTTCGGGCTGCTCACTTTCGAACCCCATCCACGCACCTTCTTCAAGCCGCAGGAGCCGGTGTTCCGGTTGACGCCGCTCCCCCTCAAGCAGCGCCTGGCGCGGGCGCTTGGCGTGAACTTCCTGACCTGGCTCGATTTCAATGCCGAGCTTTCTTCCATGTCACCGGAGGAGTTCGTGCTGGAAGTCCTGGTGAAGCGGCTCAAGGTTGCCCATGTGGTCTCGGGCTATGACTTCCATTTTGGCAAGGGCCGCAAGGGCTCGCCGCAAACCCTGAAGGACATGGGTGCCGAACAGCATTTCGGTGTCACCGTCGTCGAGCAGGTGACGGATGATGGCGACGGTCATGCGCCCTTCGCCTCCACGGGCATCCGCGATGCATTGCGCAATGGCCATGTGGAAGCGGCCTCGCGGGAACTCGGCTATGACTGGATCGTCATGGGCGAGGTCGTGCATGGCGACAAGCGCGGACGCACGATCGGCTTCCCGACAGCCAACATCATTCTCGAGCCGGGCGCCGAGCCCCACCGCGGCATCTATGCCGTGGAAGTACGCGATGCAGCAGCACCGGCCGGTACGCCGCACTGGATGGGGGCCGGCTATTTTGGCGACCGTCCAACCTTCAACACCAACCGCACTTTCCTCGAGGTCTATCTTCTCGACCAGGACCTCGACCTCTATGGCCGGAC
>CAZUKI010000073.1:0-5876 GCA_964620785.1 uncultured Aestuariivirga sp. | reverse complement strand
ACCAGGCCTTGCATTTTCGCGGCAGCCGCATAAGCGGTGCGCGACAGCGGAGATTTTCATGAAAGAACTTGGCATCGGCATCATCGGCACGGGCTTCATGGGCAAGGCCCACGCCTTTGCCTATCGTGCGGCATTGGCGGCTTTTCCGGAAATTCCAACACCGCGACTCCGGATGATTGCCGATGTCACGGCAGAAGCTGCGGCGAAGGCAGCACATCAATATGGCTTTGAGACATCCACGGGAGACTGGAAGGCAATGATTGCCGATCCGGCCATTCATGTGGTGTCGATCACCACGCCAAACACCTTCCACAAGGAAATGACGCTGGCAGCACTTGCGGCCGGAAAACATGTGCATTGTGAAAAGCCGCTGGCGCCGAGCCTTGCCGATGCCGAGGAGATGGTGACGGCGGCGGAAGCCAGAGGCGTCGTCACGCAGGTTGGCTACAATTACATCAAGAATCCGCTGCTCAAGCTGGCGCGCGAGATGATTGCCGCCGGTGAACTGGGCGAGATCTATAATTTCCGCGGCCAGCATGCCGAAGACTATATGTCGAACCCGGAAAACCCCTACACTTGGCGGCTTGATCCATCGGGCGGGCCGGGCGTCATTGCTGATCTCGGCAGCCACATCATCGGGATGGCGCGCTTCCTGCTGGGACCGATCAATGCCGTGATGGGCGATGTGGAAACCATCGTGAAGTCGCGGCCGTCCGCGCCGGGGGCGAAAGAGCGCACGCCGGTCCTTGTCGATGACATCGCCCGCCTGATGCTGCGCTTCGGGCGCGGCTGTGGCGGCATGATCGAGGCCAACTGGGTGGCGACGGGTCGCAAGATGAATCTCGGCTTCGAGGTGCACGGCTCAAAGGGCGGCATCCACTGGAATGCCGAGCGCATGAACGAGCTTCACTATTACAAATCCGGTGGCGAACCGCGGCTCATGGGTTTCACCACGCTTGAAGCCGGGCCGCAGCACCAGCCCTATGGCCGCTTCTGCGTGGCGCCGGGGCACCAGCTCGGCTTCAACGACATGAAGACCATCGAGATGGCAGAGTTTCTGGGCGCCATCGGCGGTGGCCCAAAGGCGGGACCCGATTTCCGAGAAGCCCTCGAGATCCAGAAGGTCGTGGAAGCAGGCCTGACGTCATCTCGCGAAAAGGCCTGGGCGGCCATCTAGGCCAACTCTCTCCCCTTTCGTTTCCTGTGGCATGGCCTGTTACGATGCATGTCACGATCACCTGATTGTTCTTGATTTGTTCCAAGTGGTGCCCTATATGATGGGGATGGCTACGCTGATGGACATGCGGCAATCGCCGGGGATCGATTCCAGCCTGCTGGGAACGGGGAAACTCACCTCGCTGCCGCAGATGGAGCGTGGCCGGGGCGCGCGGTCCAACCCTGCGCACCGTCATGCCGAATATGACCTGAGCCTCTTCGATGACGGCTGGGAAAGCCTTGGCGAGTTGCCGCCGCTCAAGACGGAAATCTTCGTCGAGACGCCCAAGACCATCATCACGCGGAACTCCTCGCCCGACATTTCCTTTGACCGCTCCATCAATCCCTATCGTGGCTGCGAGCACGGCTGCAGCTATTGCTATGCAAGGCCCGCCCATTCCTACATGGGCCTGTCGCCGGGGCTTGATTTCGAGAGCAAGCTGTTCATCAAACCGACGGCTGCCGCCCTGCTGCGCGAGGAGCTGCTCGATCAGGCCTATGAGCCGCGCACCATTGCGCTCGGCGCCAATACCGATCCCTACCAACCCATCGAACGGCAGTATCGCATCACGCGTGGCGTGATCGAGGTGCTGGCAGAGTTCAAGCATCCGTTCGGCATCGTCACCAAGTCAGCGCTTGTCACTCGCGATATCGATCTTCTCGCGCCGCTGGCGAAGGAAGGTCTCGTCAAGGTGGCCATTTCGGTCACGACGCTTGATGGGAAACTCGCCCGCGCCATGGAGCCCCGGGCCTCCACACCTTCCAGACGGCTTGCAGCTATAGAGGCGCTGGCGAAAGCCGGAATTCCAGCCGTGGTGATGATGGGACCGGTGATCCCCGGCCTCAATGACCATGAGATCGAGAACATCCTGAAGGCCGCCTCTGCGGCGGGTGCCAGCGAGGCGGGTTACACCATGTTGCGGCTTCCCTTCGAGGTGAAGGGCATCTTCAAGGACTGGCTGGAGAAGGCCTATCCTGACCGCTATGGCCGGGTCATGGCACAGCTCCGCGAGGTCAGGGGCGGCAAGGAAAGCGATGCCAGCTTCGGAACGCGGCATACCGGAACAGGGCCTGCCGCATGGCTGGTCGGGCGGCGCTTCCAGCTTGCCTGCCAGCGTTTCGGCCTCAACCGTTCGCGCCTCAAGCTGCGCACCGACTTGTTCACGCGTCCCGTCCAGCCCGGACAGCAGATGGCCCTGCTTTAGGCGGTGACGGCGAAGCGCTGCACGATCCGTTTCTTGAGGCCATCGCGGACATCGCGATAGGCATCGAGAATCTGTTCGCGGCTGCCGTGGGTCCGCGAGGGATCGGGTGTCGGCCAGTGTTCAACGTCAATCGCCAGGGTCTTCACCAGTTCGCGGGCATGGGCATCGGCTTCCGGCGACAGGGTGATCGCCAGGTCAAAGGCTGAATCAGCAAGGTCATCGATCGAATGTGGGCGGTGGCGCGTGACGTCGAGGCCAATCTCATCCATGACCATGCCGACGAAGGGGTCGGGATCACCAGCCATGATGCCCGCCGAGGCCACATAGATGCGATGGCCGGCAAGCTGGTGCATGAGGGCCGCTGCCATGGGCGAGCGGATGGCGTTCTGCGTGCAGATGAACAACACGGCGGACGGTTGGCGTTTCTCAGAGTCAGCAGCCATCAGCGCGCCTGCCACAGGAGGGCACAGACCAGCGTGAAAAGCCGGCGCGCCGTGTCGAAGTCCATGTCAACCTTGCCCTTCAGGCGCTCCTTCAGGATCTCGCTGCCTTCGTTGTGGAGGCCACGCCGTGCCATGTCGATGGTTTCGATCTGCACCGGGTTGGCATTGCGGATGGCGTCGTAATAACTTTCGCAGATCTCGAAATAGTCCTTCACGATGCGGCGAAAGGGCGTCAGCGAAAGGCCAAAGGCCATGAGCGGCCGCTGGCCGTGGTCGCGCACGTCAAAGACAAGTTTGCCATCAGCAGTGGCAAGCACGAGGTGATATGGTCCCGCCGTGCCGTTGCTCAGGCCGAAGGTATTATCCTCGAGAAGATCATAGATAGCGGCATTGCGTTCGTGTTCGGCCTCGGCCGAAGGGCTGCGCTCGATCGACTGGTCGAGTTCCACGGCAATCAGGCGGTTCTGGCGGCCTTCTGCCTTGGGCGCCGCAGAAGGTCCGGGATTGCCAGCCGCCTTAGGCGCCATGGCTGGGCTCCGAGGCCGCCGACCAGGCTGAGCCCAGGTCATCGAGCTGCACATCGATGACTTCCACATCGAGGGCGATGGCGTGACCACCGGAAAAACTCAGTGTCACTGTGCCGGAGAGGGCGTCCTTCTTGCTTCGTGGCTCGAAGGTCATGGCAAGAAGCGAAAGCACCATGTCGCGGCTTGGCGCGGCGGGATGCTGGCGCCGGACAGCCGCGACATAGTTGAAGCGAAGGCCGGTGCGGCGGCGCTGCCTGTCGGGCAGCGCGTCCCAGGCAAAGCGATTGGCAACGAGGGCAAAGGTCTTGCGCGCCGGATTCCACGACATGTCGCTGAACTTCAGCACGGCATCCTGCATCTGCGCCGAAAGGGCTGCCAGGTCTTCTGCGTCGAATGCCGTCAGGTGAAGCATGGGATCAGGAACCGGACAGGCGCTCCACGTCGGCACCACAGCCCTGGAGCTTTTCCTCAAGGGCCTCGAAGCCGCGATCAAGATGATAGACCCGGTGCAGCATGGTCTCACCCTCCGCGGCGAGGCCAGCAATCACCAGCGAGACAGAGGCACGCAGGTCCGTGGCCATGACATCGGCACCCGTCAATTTCTTCACGCCGCGCACTTCGGCCATGTCGCCCTGCAGGTGGATGTCGGCGCCCAGACGCGCCAGTTCCTGCACATGCATGAAGCGGTTTTCGAAGATGGTTTCGCGGATGTGGCTGGTGCCGTTGGCCATGGTCATCAGGCCCATGAACTGGGCCTGCAGGTCTGTTGGGAAACCCGGGTAGGGATCGGTCGTCACGTCAACCGGCAGAAGTGCTGCGCCGTTGCGCTTGATGCGGATGCCCTCATTGTTGCGCTCCACCGTGACACCGGCGCGTTCGAGCACACCCAGGGGATTTTCCAGCGTGTCGGGGCGGGCGCCGCGCAGCAGCACGTCACCGCCCGTCATGGCGGCAGACATGGCATAGGTGCCGGTTTCGATGCGATCAGCGATCACCGTGTGGTCAGCCCCCTTGAGCGAGGTGACGCCAGTGATGTGCAATGTCTTTGAATGGATACCTTCGATCCTGGCGCCCATCTTGACCAGGCATTCGGCGACATCGCCGATCTCGGGTTCGGTTGCGGCATTCTCGATGGTCGTGTCACCGTGGGCAAGAACTGCCGCCATCAATGCGGCATGGGTGGCACCCACCGACACCTTGGGGAAGGAGATGTGGCCACCCTTCAAGCCCTTCTTGGCGCTGGCGATCACATAGCCTGCTTCCACCTCGCAGGTGGCGCCGAGCTTTTCCATGGCGAGAAGGTGCAGATCGACCGGCCGCGTGCCAATGGCGCAGCCGCCGGGCAATGACACTTTCGCTTCACCCATGCGGGCGATCAGCGGCCCCAGCACCCAGAACGAGGCGCGCATCTTCGAGACCAGTTCATAAGGTGCCGTGGTGTCGACAATGGCCTTGGCGGAAATCCTGAGGGTTTCGCCGGCTGCACCGTTCTGCCCGGCGCGCTTTCCCGCCGTCATGATGTCAACGCCGTGGTTGCCGAGAATTTTCTGCAGGCGCAGCACGTCAACGAGGCGCGGGACATTGTGCAGCGTCAGTGTTTCCGGCGTCAGCAGCGCAGTGATCATCAGCGGCAGGGCGGCATTCTTCGCGCCTGAAATGTCGATGGTGCCGTTGAGCCTGTTGCCGCCGCGGATGCGGATGCGATCCATGTGGTGTTCCCCGAAGATTGGCCTGCAGAATCAGCCTGCAGAATCAGATTGTGCGGTGCCGAAACGCGTGTCAGCCCTGCTTACAAGCATATGTGGCGGCTTTGGGGCAACCGCTAACCGAGCCCAGCCCTAACATGCTGACAAGCGGCACAATTCCAGCATTGAACGCAAGGCTGTCCACACCTAATCAGGGGCCATGACAGAGAAAAGCATCGACCGGGCGGGGATTTCCCGGGCCTACGAGACGATCAGGCCACACGTCAGGCGAACGCCGGTGATGGCCGTTGCGGCACAGGATTTCGGACTGGCGGGGGCACCCATCACCTTCAAGCTGGAGTTCCTCCAGCATACGGGGAGCTTCAAGGCGCGGGGCGCTTTCACGAATCTCCTGTTGCGGGAAGTTCCGGCGGCGGGCGTTACCGCGGCATCGGGTGGCAATCACGGCGCGGCAGTCGCCTTTGCAGCGCAGCGCCTCGGGCACAAGGCGCGGATCTTCGTGCCAGCCATTTCCTCGCCCGCCAAGATCGCCCGCATCAAGGGCTATGGGGCGGAACTTGTGGTCGAAGGGGCGCGCTATGACGATGCCCTTGCCCTGTGCGAGGCTTATGGGCGCGACACGGGAGCCCTCAAGGTCCACGCCTTCGAGCAGGCCGAAACGATCCTGGGGCAGGGCACAGTCGGCCTCGAACTCGAAGAACAAGCGCCGGAGGTCGATACGCTCCTCGTGGCGACGGGTGGCGGGGGCCTCATTGGCGGCATTGCGGCCTGGCTTGAAAA
>CAZUKI010000072.1:0-12363 GCA_964620785.1 uncultured Aestuariivirga sp. | reverse complement strand
TCATGGTCCTGATAGAGCTGCTGGCGGCCTGTCACGGTGCGCCAGGGGATCAGCTCATGAACATTGGTCCAGCCTGCGTTGTAGCAGACCTTCTCACTTTCGATGCCTGACCATGTGGGTGACGAGATGATCTTGCGCGGCTGGGCTGCGATGTCGCGGAAGCGGATCTTTTCATCCTCCTTCACCTCCGCCAGATGCTTGTGGCTGATGCCGGTTGCCTTCGACAAGGCATTCCAGGCCTTCACCGCCACTTCGCCATTGGTTTCGGGCGCCAGCATCAACACCACTTCGGCAGCATCAATGGCGGTTTCGATCTTGGCGAGACCCTTGGCGGCACCTTCGATGCGGGTGCCGTTCAGCGCCTTCAGGTGGTGCACTTCATCCTTTGTATCCCATGAAATGCCCTTGCCGCCGTTGCCAAGCTTGTCCATCAATGGGCCCAGCGCCGTAAAGCGGGCGTAGAGGTTGGGATAGTCACGCTCGACCGCGATGTAGGCAGGTGCCGTCTTGCCCGGGACAAGGTCGCACTGACCCTGCTTCCAATCAGCGACGAAAGGCTGGGTGACTTCCATCGCTGTATCGTGCTGCAACGGCAGCTGCACTACATCGCTTTCAACGCCAAGGACTTCCGGCGCCACTTCCGAGAATTTCTGGGCAATGGACTTGAAGATTTCCCAATCGGTCTTTGATTCATAGGCGGGGTCCACCGCTGCCTGCAGCGGGTGGATGAAGGGGTGCATGTCGGAGGTATTGAGGTCATCCTTCTCGTACCAGCTTGCCGTCGGCAGCACGATATCGGCATAGACCGCGGTGGTTGACATGCGGAAGTCGATGGTGACCAAGAGGTCAAGCTTTCCTTCCGGCGCCTTGTCATGCCAGCGCGCCTCCACCGGCTTGTTGCGGCCCTCCTCGCCCAGATCCTTGCCCAGCACACCGTGATCAGTGCCGAGCAGATGCTTGAGGAAATATTCGTGGCCCTTGCCGGAGGAGCCCAGCAGGTTTGAACGCCAGACGAAGAGGTTGCGCGGCCAGTTTTCCGGCGCGTCCGGATCCTCGCAGGACATTTCAAGGCGGCCAGCCTTCAGCTCGCGCGCCACATAGTCCCTGGCCTCAATGCCTTCGGCCTTGGCCTTGCGCCCCACCTCAAGGGGATTGGTGCGCAGTTGCGGCGCCGATGGCAGCCAGCCCATGCGTTCAGCCCGGATGTTGTAGTCAATGAGCGACAGGCGCTTCCAATCCCCTTGCGGCGCGAGTGGTGAAAGGATTTCCTCTGCGCTTACTGTTTCGTAGCGCCATTGGTCGGTATGGGCATACCAGGCGGAGGTCGAGTTCATGTGGCGCGGTGGCCTTGCCCAGTCGAGGGCGAAAGCGAGCGCCGTCCAGCCCGTCTGTGGCCTGAGCTTTTCCTGCCCCACATAATGGGCCCAGCCGCCGCCTGACTGGCCGACACAGCCGCAGAACACCAGCATGTTGATGGCGGCGCGGTAGTTCATGTCCATGTGGAACCAGTGGTTCATGGCGGCGCCGATGATGATCATCGAACGGCCATGGGTCTTTTCCGCATTGTCGGCAAATTCGCGGGCGACCTGGATGATCTTGTCACGGCGAACGCCGGTGATCTTTTCCGCCCAGGCCGGGGTGAAGGGCACATCATCATCGTAGTTCTTCGAGACGTTGCTGCCGCCGAGGCCCCGGTCAAGCCCGTAGTTCGCACACAACAAGTCAAACACCGTTGCAACAAGAGCCGTCTTGCCATTGGCGAGCTTGATCTTCTTCACCGGCACATTGCGGGTGAGCACGGGTTCCCGCTCGTCCACCGTAAAGCCGTTGGACGCGGAGGCACCGAACCAGGGGAAGGCGACGCCCCGCACCGCATCATGGTCGCGGTCAAGAATAAGGGTCAGCTTGAGTGAGTCATCCTTGCCGGATGCCTCTTCCTTCAGGTTCCATTTGCCCTGCTCACCCCAGCGGAAGCCGATGGAGCCATTGGGAACAACAAGCTGGCCCGTGTCGCTCGATATGGCGACTGTCTTCCAGTCCGGGTTGTTCTTTTCACCCAGCGAGCCTTTCAGGTCGCTGGCGCGCAGCTGGCGGCCGGGAACGAGATGGCCATTTGAGTCATCGAGCTGCACCAGCATGGGCATGTCGGTGTAGCGGCGGCAATAGTCTTCGAAATATTCGGCCTGCCGGTCGAGATGAAACTCGCGCAGGATGACGTGGCCCATGGCCATGCCAAGGGCCGCGTCGGTGCCCTGCTTCACGTTCAGCCAGATATCACCAAACTTGGTGGCTTCCGCATAGTCAGGTGAAACGACAGCTGACTTGGCGCCGCGATAGCGGGCTTCCGTGTAGAAATGCGCATCCGGCGTGCGGGTCTGCGGAACATTGGAGCCCCAGAGAATGAGATAGCCCGCGTTATACCAGTCGGCACTTTCCGGAACGTCGGTCTGTTCGCCCCAGGTCTGCGGGGAGGAAGGTGGAAGGTCGCAGTACCAGTCATAAAAGGACATGCAGGTGCCGCCGAGCAGGCTGAGATAGCGGCTGCCTGCAGCGTAGGAGACCATCGACATGGCGGGGATCGGCGAGAAGCCGAAGACGCGGTCCGGCCCGTAGGTCTTGGCGGTATAGGCGTTGGCGGCGGCGACGATTTCGGTTGCCACATCCCAGCTGGCGCGCACGAAGCCGCCCTTGCCGCGCCGTTTCGTGTAGCTCGCACGCTTTGCTGCATCGCTTTGGATCGCGGCCCAGGCTTCAACGGGTGACTTGGTTTTGCGCAAGTCCTGCCACAGGCGGTAGAGCTCGCTCCGCATCAGCGGTGTCTTCACCCGATTGGCAGAATAGAGATACCAGCTGTAGCTGGCGCCGCGGGCGCAGCCGCGTGGTTCATGGTTGGGAAGGTCGGCGCGGGTGCGGGGATAATCCGTCTGTTGGGTTTCCCAGGTGACGATGCCGCTCTTCACATAGATCTTCCAGCTGCAGGAGCCGGTGCAGTTCACACCATGGGTGGAACGGACGATCTTGTCGTGGCGCCAGCGCAGCCGGTAGGAATCTTCCCAGTCACGGTTTTCAGTCGTGGTCTGGCCATGACCCTCAGAGAACTTGTCCTTGCGGGTGGATTTGAAGAAGTTGAGGCGGTCAAGCAGGTGGCTCATGGATGGTCTCTCATTCGGCTGGTTGGGTCATGGCGGGGTGGCCGCGTTCAATGGAGTGGAGGAGCCCGCCTTTGCGCGTGTAGACGGCCCCGGTGAGCACGAGGCACAGCACATAGAAGGCGAGGAAAGCCCAGAGTGCGCCAACGGGTGAACCGGTGAAGGATATCGACGTGCCATAGGCCTTGGGGATGAAGAAGCCGCCGTAGGCGCCGATGGCCGAGGTGAAGGCGACGATGCCTGATGATTCCATCGCCGTCTGCCGGGCGAGTTCAGCGCCCTTCAGGTTGGGCATGAGGCGCGGCACTTCGCGGCCCATGATGGCGGGGATCATCTGGAAGGTTGAAGCATTGCCCACTCCCGTAAAGAAGAACAGCGCAATGAAGCAGGCGAAGTAGGCCGTAAAGTTGCCTGCCCCCAGGGACCAGATGACGCCGAGGGTTGCGGCAATCATGCCAACGAAGACCCAGAAGGTGACGCGGCCACCGCCGAACCTGTCGGCCATCCAGCCTGTGCCGGCCCGGGCCAGAGCGCCAACCAGCGGGCCGAGGAAGACGTATTGCAGTACGTTGACCTCCGGGAAGGCGATCTTGCTGAGCAGCGGGAAGGCGGCGGAAAAGCCGATGAAGCTGCCGAAGGTTCCCGTATAGAGCACGCACATCAGCCAGTTGTGGAAGCGCGAGAAGATGACAGCCTGCTGGGCGAAGCTTGCCTTTGCATCCGTCAGGTCATTCATGCCGAGCCAGGCAAAGAAGGTGGAGGCGCAGATGAAGGGTACCCAGATGAAGCCTGCATTCTGCAGCCAGAGCTGGCCAGCTGGTGTGATCGTCTGCGGATCGCCGCCCACGGAACCGAACACACCTGCGGTGATGACCAGCGGCACGAGGAACTGCATGATCGACACACCGAGGTTTCCGAGCCCAGCATTCAGCGCCAGCGCATTGCCCTTTTCCGACTTCGGGAAGAAGTAGCCGATATTGGCCATGGAGGAGGCGAAGTTGCCGCCGCCCAGGCCGCAGAGCAGTGCGAGCACGAGGAAGATGAGATAGGGCGTATTGGGATTCTGCACGGCATAGCCGATGCCGATCGCTGGCAGCAGCAGGGAGAGGGTTGAAACCGTCGTCCACAGCCTGCCGCCGAAGATTGGCACCATGAAGCCGTAGAAGATGCGCAAGGTCGCGCCTGAGAGAGCGGGCAGTGCCGCGAGCCAGAACAATTGCTCAGGCGAGAAGGCAAAGCCGATGGCCGGAAGCTTTGCCACCACCATGGACCAGACCATCCACACCGCGAATGACAGCGTGAGCGCCGGGATGGAGAGCCAGAGATTGCGCCGTGCAATCTTGCGGCCGGCGTCATTCCAGAACGTCGCATCTTCCGGGCGCCAGTCATCAATGACGCGCGGCATGACAGTGCGGCCTGGCTGATGGATTTCCTCCATTTCGGGGAGTTCAGGCAGGGAGTCGATGGCCTTGCCGATGGCCCGGCGTTCCATGGCGCGGATCGACACATGCATCCAGGTGAGGGCAACACCCACCAGCAGGAAGAGAAGGGCAAAGCAGGTTGTGTAGATGCCGGTCATGTCCAGCAGTTCGCCGAACACGATGGGGAGGATGAAGCCACCAAGGCCGCCGATCATGCCGACGAGGCCGCCAACGGAGCCGACATGATCAGGGTAGTAGACCGGGATGTGCTTGTAGACCGCCGCCTTGCCCAGGCTCATGAAGAAGCCGAGGGCAAACAAGGCAAGCACGAAGGGCCACAATCCCATGGAGGTCGAGAAGTTGATCAAGCCATCGCGGCCGTGGATGATGTAGTCGGCCGGCGGATAAGACAGCATGAGCAGCAGCACGAGGCTGAAGCCGAAGCACCAATAGAGTACGGTGCGCGCGCCAAACCGGTCAGACAGGTGGCCGCCATAGGCGCGGAACACGGATGCCGAGAGTGAGAAGGCTGCGGCTGCCGCACCGGCCATGCGCACATCAACGCCATAGACATCGATGAGGTAGTGCGGGAGCCAGAGGGCCAGCGCCATGAAGGCGCCGAAGACAAAGAAGTAATAGAGAGAGAAGCGCCAGACCTGCAAATTCTTCAGCGGCGCAAACTGCTGTGCCAGGCTTGGCGCAGCAATGCCCTTGGCACGGCGCTCAGCCAGCTGCGGCTCATCCTTGGCGGTGAGGTAGAAGATGATGGCCATGACGGCAAGCGCTGCGGCCCAGACTTCCGCCACGCCGCGCCAGCCCAGCGCCACCATGACGAAGGGGGCCACGAACTTGGTGACGGCGGCGCCCACATTGCCGGCACCGAAGATGCCAAGGGCCGTGCCTTGCTTGCCCGGTTCGTACCAGCGGCTGACATAGGCGACGCCAACGATGAAGGAGCCACCGGCAAGACCAACGCCCAGCGCCGCCAGCAGATAGCCGGGATAGGTATGGGCGAATGTCAGGGCAAAGGTCGCGAGCGATGCGGCGAGCATCTGCAGGGTGAAGACGAGGCGGCCGCCATAGCGCTCCGTCCACACACCAAGGATCAATCGTATGACAGAACCGGTGAGCACCGGCGTTGCGATCAGGAGGCCGAACTCCGCCTCAGTGAGGCTCAACTCCTTCTTGATGGCGACGCCGATGATGGAAAAAATCGTCCAAACCGCAAAGTTGGCCGTGAATGCGATCGTCGACAGAGCCAATGCCCTGTTCTGCTCGCCACTGCTGACTGTACCCGCCTGTGCCATGATGTTGTCCCGACCTGCGTTAAATTTCGCAGTGCAACAAAGCACTCCTCCGGGACATGTTAATTGATTTTAATCAATCGCGACAATTCGTCCGTCAAAAAGGAGACATTTCAACTAGACATCGTATTTTATGCTGATATCAGTGTATGAAATTGACTTTCTTCAGTTCCATAATTGATAAATATCAACCATTGGTCCGTCAAATGCGCCCGTCAGAACTTCCAGAAGTCCGAAACCTGCCGCTGTTCCGCGACATGCTGCAGGCGAACTTCAACCTGCTTCTGCAAAACGCCTATTCGCAGGTTTTCCCGGAGGGGCTCGACCTTATCCGGCAGGGCGACCCGGCGGACTTCCTGCATATTCTCGTCGAAGGAGCGGTTGAGCTTTATTCCGCCTGGGCTGACAAGCAATGCACCATGGCCGTGGTCCATCCTGTGGGCAGCTTCATCCTGGCTGCCTGCATCAAGGATGCGCCCTATCTGATGGCGGCTCGCACACTTGAGCGTTCGCGCATCATCCTTATTCCAGCGTCTGACCTGCGCGTTGCCTTCCGGCAGGACAGCGAGTTTGCAGTTTCGGTGATCAATGAACTGGCTGGCGCGTTCCGTGCCGTCGTCCGCCATGCCAAGGGATTGAAGCTGCGCGATTCACGGGAGCGGGTGGCGTCCTACCTGCTGCGGCAATCGCGGCTTTCCGATTTCGCATCGACCTACCGCATTCCGATCGAGAAGCGGCTGCTCGCATCCTACCTCGGCATGACGGCAGAAAACCTGTCGCGGGCGATCAAGTCCCTCGAAAGCGAAGGCGTGCACGTCGACGGATCGCGGGTGACGATATTTGACCGCGACAAGCTGGCGGCACTCGCCAAGCCCGATCCGCTCCTTGATGGGCCGGACCCGGAAGGCATTTCGGCCAGCCTGCCCCGGCCGCAAACGGATGGTTAGACGGTCACGCCCTGCGCTGCGGCGCCCGCTTCGATGAACTTCAAGCCCGCAACGCCATGAAAGAAACCGTTGCTGAATTGGCGGTTCGTGCAAATTTCCGTCAGCCGGGCGCGGACCCATGATGATGACTGCTCGCCGCGAAGAAGAGCCTCAAAGGTTTTCGCCACCGCCACCATGTCAACATCCTGCGGTAACAGCCGTGCATGGGTCACACCCATGGCTTTCATCAGCGCGAGTTCTTCGCACAGCGCGACATAGCGTTCGGACTGGGTTTGAATGCCGTTGATGCGGAGAATGGCGGCACCGTCGCCTGTGGTGAGGGGCATGCCGTCCGCATCCTCCTCGCAGACAAAACGGCACGTGTCCTTCGTCCGGTTATGGGCGCGGGCATGGTAACAGCGCGATGAAGTGGCCAGCGGCGCACGGCCAAAGACCTGCACCTCGACGCCCAGTCCCAGAGCCCTGGCCGCCGGCGCGGCGATCGCAATGCTTTTTCCCGGCAATTCAGTCGGCAGGCACACATGGGTTGCGCCCTGCCCCGCGAGCCATGCGATGCTTGCCTCATTATAGGCATTGAGGAACGGGCCAACCCTATGGGCATTCCTGCCGCGCTGAGCGAGGCCCGCGACATTGTTGATTTCGACATCAAGCGCAAGGTCGCTCACCAGCTCGCGCGTTGCCTGGCGCTCCCTGTCCAGCACCACTTCGGCAAGGGTCGAGATGACGACGGTCTTTCCCGCCTGTTGCAACCGCTCGATGATCTCCGGCAGGATTTCCTCGACGAAGGGCGCCCGTTTGGAGCAGATGACTTCACCAAGATAGACCGTATCGATGGGTGCTTCATCGGCAATGCGGGCGTAGAAATCACGCTTGCGCTCATTCGGCCAATGGTATGCGAGGGGACCCAGCGTCAGCTTCACGGTTCTATCTCCATTTCTTGCTCTGGAACGCGCCTTGGGTTTCCTTCTGGCCTTCGGTGAGGGCAACGAGGCTTGCGAGGTCAGGCGACCGGCCTTCGCGGATTGCATCAACGGCGGAGCGGAATGAGGTGACCACCTGGCGCACATAGCTCTTGGAGCGTTGCCTGCCTTCGATCTTGAAGGCATGCACACCGGCAGCCATCAGCTCCGGCAGCAGGCGGGCGAGATTGAGGCTCACAGGTTCTTCGAAGGCATAATAACCTTCCGGCCGGTGCGGCGCGGTGTAGCGGCCCTTGCAGATTGTCGGATAACCGGCTGTCTCTCCCGGAGCGAAGCGGTCGATGGTGACGCCGGCGAGGCAGCTTCGCAACGAACCATCCTGATCGCGCTCATAGCTGACCTGGGCTGCGGGAGAGCAGACGCCGTGCATATTTGTTGAGAGACCGGTGAACCAGTTGGTCAGGCTGCAGCGGCCTTCAACCATGAGGCCGTGGTTGCCGAAGACAAAGGTCTCGATTTCGCAGGGTATCTCCGATCGCAGCGCATGGATTTCCGGGATCGTCAGTATGCGTGGCAGGACGACGCGCTTCACGCCAAAGTGCTCCCAATAATATCTGATGGCTTCAGGGCTTGAGGCCGCAGCCTGTACGGAGAGATGCAGCCGCGCCGTGGGATGGCGGTTGGCGATGTAATGGGCAACGCCCATGTCAGCCACGATGAAGGCATCAACGCCGGCGCGCATGCCATTGTCTGCCGCCTCCCGCCATAGCGCCGTATTGCCGGCGGGCGGATAGGTGTTGAGTGCCAGCAGGACCTTTGCCCCTTTCTGATGCGCATAGGCGACAGAGGATTGCAATTCGTCCTGCGAAAAATTCAAGCCGGGGAAATTGCGGGCGTTGGTGGCGTTGCGAAAGCCGCAATAGACCGAGTCAGCGCCGGCATCGACAGCAGCCTGCAAGGCAGCGGGTGTGCCGGCAGGGCAAACGAGTTCGCCCGCTTGTGAAAATCCACCCTCGTCAGCCATGCTGCTTGCTCCTGCGGCGGAGCAGCGCCAGCAGCGCCTTGCCTGGCGGGCCAAAGCTTTCGGCAGTCTCTTCGGCTATCGAGCCATCAATATCATCCAGCGTGTTGCGCAGCGTGACAACGGCCTCGGTGTTTCCAGAGATGGTCAGATCGCGGGAAAAGAAGGCGGCGTCACCATCGCTTTCGCCATCAATGAGTTGCAGCATGAGGAGGAATGGCCCTTCGATCCTGGCATCATGCTCCGGTGGTTCGCTTCGCGAAACCGACCTGAGGATGGGGCTTTGGGGGTCGGGCCCCAGATGCAGGGCAAAGGGAAATTCCCTGATGACGATGAGGAAGTCAGCCTTCTGATAAGGACCGAGCCGCTCAAACATGTCGGGGTGGCGGGCCGCAATGCGGCGGACGATGCGTGCGAGCAGTGGCTGCAGCACAAGGCGCAAGGGAGCTGAAGGAAGGTTGGCCAGGGGTGAGGGAGGGGCAAGGGTTTCTGTCTGGTTCATACTTTATGCAGTCTTCTTTGGTGTGCGCGTCAGCAGATAAGGTCCGTAAATTGCGGCAAAGAGCACAAAGGCCGCGATCCATGCAGCGGATGCCGCGTAAAGAAAGAGCAGCTTGTCCGCCACCAGCGCGGCGGCGGCGCGGGCCGCGACGGCGACGACGGCAAGCGCGTAGATCAAGGCCGTGGAGGGTGGCGCCGTCAACTGCCGCCCGGTGTGACCGCGCGTCGCACGGGTCATGACGGCGAGCGTCATGAGGCCCACTGTGCCCGCAAGCCAGATGTGCAAGGCGGCGGCAGTGTCAAACAACCCCAACGTGGCAGCGGCCAGTGCGATGAAGCCCAGGCCGAGGAACGCATAGGCGAGGTGCAGCGACCAGAGCAGAGGTTCGGACAAGGTTTGCTGGCCCTGCCAGCGCAGGAGACGCGCGAGGTTTGTGATGCCCGCCGCCAGACAGAGGGCAGCGGTTGCCATGGCTTGCGGCAGCGCCACAAGGCTGAGCAGGGCCGCAGCCGTCAGCGCCAAGGTGACCTTGTCAAAGTTGCTCCACCCTGCCGGAAGCCGGGTTGACTTGCGGGCTGCCAGCCAGTTGCGAGTGAAGGAGGGGATGATGCGCCCGCCGATGAGTGCGATAAGGAAGACTTCAACCGCAATGCCAAGGCGCAATCCCACATTCTCGCCCGCCGCAACATCGCCATAGGCCTGCCAGTGAAACACGCCGTTGGCGGCAATCAGCAAGAGCAGAAGAATGAGAACGGGGAGATTGCGCCAATTCCTGCCGGCGATGATCTCCCGCCCCAGGAATATCGCCATGGCGGCGAGATGGGCCAGATCAATGGCGGCAGCCCAAGGCGGCGGCAGATGGGCGGAGCAGGCCACGGCCAGCCTGCCCGCGAGCCATAGCAGTGCCAAAGCGGCGAGGGGCCAGCCGACAACGGGGAGTCGCCCTGTCCAATTCGGGACGGCGGTCAGAAGGAAGCCTGCAATGACAGCGCTGGTATAGCCGAAAACGAACTCATGGGCGTGCCAGGTGACAAGATCAAAGCGCGTTGGCAGGCGGATTGCACCCGTCAGCAGCGCGATCCACAGCACCATGGCGAGCGCCGCCCAGAGGCCTGCGAGAAGAAAGAACGGACGGAAGCCATAGCTCAGGATGGCGGGGCCCTGCCAGGAGCGGACCTTGTTCATGGTATTCACGGCGCGCACCATTGCATGTCGGCATCGGTGACGATCACATCCATCCTCACATCATGGGGCTGGGGAAAAATCGTATCGATGGCGGCAGACTGCAGGCCGACGCCGATGACCAGCCGTGGTGATTTCAATACTGCCAGGGTGCGGTCAAAATATCCGCCGCCATAGCCCAGCCGGTAACCTTCGCTGTCCCAGCCCACCAGCGGCGACAGCAATATGTCGGGCACAACGACAGCCGTACTTGCGGGGACGGGAATGTTCCAGAAGCTGCGCTGCATTTTGGTTTCCGGCGTCCACTCACGGAAAACCAGCGGGCTTGCCTTGGTCTCGACCAGGGGAAGTGCGGCGCGCGCGCCACGGCTGATGCATGCGATCAGCAAGGGGCGAAGGTCAAGTTCAGATTTGATTGGCCAGTAGCCGGAAACGGTTAGCCCCGCGAGCGGGATGCTGCGCTCATCCAGAACCTGCAGCACATGGGCGCTGACCTGGCGAGCCGCAGCAGCACGCGCTTCCTGCGGCAGGGCTGCTCTCCCGGCAAGAAGCTGTTGCCGTTTTTCCTTGCGCCACTGCGCCACGTCATGGGGAGAGGGTGACACTGTGCGGACTGTCTCACCCATGGCCGCCGCAGTTGCAGCCGCAACCACCGGAGCCGGCAGCCTTTTCAAAGCGCGGAAACAGCACATCATTCTCGATCCGGGTATGAAGATCGAGGCTGTTCATGAAGCTGCGGAGCTTCTCATAAAGAGATGTCCAGCTCTGGCAGGCTCCGGCCGGCAGGGTGAGGCCGGACGTGAGGGACGTGATAGCCTCCATCTCGCGGGCATGATCATCATGGTCGGCGCGCATGACGGCGATGGGATGTGAGAGACCCTGCATTCCGCCGTGGCGGATGGCAGGAAACAGCACCATTTCCTCCTTCCGCATGTGCGCATCAAGCTCAGCCGCGAGGCGTTTCACTGTCTCCGCCAGGCCTTTGGGAACATGCGCATCCGCCGCGTGGACGCGCTCTACCTTTTCCGCCAGCGCGACAATTTCCGGCAATTGCCGGCGGTGCAGCTCGTGGAATTGCTGCTCCAGAAAACTGGTCAGAGCAGGCGACTCCATCGCCACGTATTCACTTGGAATTTCGCTTGGAATTTCACTTGGAATTTTTTCCATCACCAATACCCCTGGCCGGCCTCTTAATGTCACTTGTGCCCGGCACGAATCTTTAATAGGTATTTCAAATACCATAATGAAAGATGCGAGTCCATGCGGCTGACCAACTTCACAGATTACGGCATGCGCATGCTGATGCGGATGGCGGCAGACCCGGAGCGGACCTATTCGGCAGCAGAACTCGCCACCGAGTTGAAATTGTCGCGGCATCACTTGCAGAAAATCATTCAGAGACTTGTGGATGGCGGCGTACTGACGACGCAGCGCGGCAACGCAGGGGGCGCGCGCTTTGCGCATGCGCCTTCCAAATTCAAGGTGGGCGAGGTGGTGAGGCTGCTGGAAAGGGATCAGCCGCTGGTTGAATGCCTGGCGGAGTCACCGTGCAGCTGTTCCATCGAAGACGGCTGCCGCCTCAAGGTGCGGCTGCGCCGAGCCGAACGCGCCTTCATTGAAGACCTCAACAAGACTACGTTGCAGGACATAGCATTGAATAATGGTTCTGCCGTGTGACGTGGAACCGACTTTCGCTAGAACACGTACATCGGTTTGCGCCATGAAAGAACCCATATTGAGTTTGTTCCGCGCCTTTTTTGGTCGATCAATGGAAGCCAAATCTTGGCGGTTCTTGGTGGTCTTTTCAGTTCTTACTATTGCCGCATACTCTGCAGGTTTGGATCTAAGCTCAGTGGCGGTTGTCTTGGTAATCTCTATATGTTCACTAATCATGTTCCTTTGATCGCCAGCCAGGAT
>CAZUKI010000071.1:6424-12471 GCA_964620785.1 uncultured Aestuariivirga sp. | reverse complement strand
ACCCTGCCAAAGCGAAAGCCGGTGCGCGTCACCACAAGGGCAAAGACCAGGCCGAGAAGGGTGCTGAAGATGCCGACCATGACGGCAAGGAAAAGCGAATTCCAGGCGACGCCGCAGCGTGTGCCGCCGCTGAGGCAGGCGAGGCTCCAGATTTTCCGGTCGGCAAACTTGGAGAGGAACAGGGAAATCGAATAGCTGCCATCATCAGCCTGCAGCCCCGCAACGAACATCTTCAGGACCGGAAAGAAGATGAAAATGCCGACCAGCGCGATGATGAAACCGATTGCCCCAACGACAAAGGCATCGCCGTTCACGGCGCCACGGGCGGCGAGGCCCTGCGTGAGGTAAAAGAGAAAGGCCGCCGCGGTGAGCAGGGCGCCGTAGCCCATGCCGAACTGACGGATTTCAGGCGCACCCAAAAGTGCCGCGAGCCATTGCCACTGGATGCCGTTGAGCCCGATGGCAAAGCCCTGGAACAGCATCCAGGCGATCCCGCCTGCACCTGCCAGAATCAGGAGCCTTGAAAAAACCGGATCGGTCTTGCCGCGGCCCCAGCCCGCGAGGGGCAGAAGCAGGAAGAGAAGATGCGGCAAGAGCCAGGGCTTTTCAGCACCGGCAAAAAGACCGGATGCACCCGGACCCTTGATGGGCCAGCCGCCGGTTATCCAGCGAAGGTCAAGGTAGCCGCGCTCCAACCCGTACCAGGGCAACAGCACAAAGGCCGCAAGACCGACGAAAAGCCAGAGCGCCGCGCTTGGCTCCAATCCGACCCTTGAAGCAGGCCGGGGAGTGGACCGCGCTATCGCCGCCGTCACCACGGACGCGTGTTACTGCGGCAGGGTGCTGACGTCGTCGTCCCACTTCTTGAGCAGGCGCTTGCGCTCCTCGGCCGATCCGAATTTCTTGAAGTCGTAGTCAATCAGCTTGATCTGCGAGAGATCGGGAGAGAGCGGCGATATCTTGGCGTTCTTGTTGGACGGCACCTGATAGGACTTCGCCTCGACAGCCCGCGACTGAACGTCTGCCGTGAGTGCCCAGTCATAGAACTTCTTGGCGCTTTCGAGATTGCGGGCACCCTTGACGATGCTCATGGAGCCGATCTCGTAGCCAGTGCCTTCGCAGGGTGCCACGGTCTTGATGGGAAAGCCCTGGGCAGTCTGTGCCACGGCATCATGCATGAAGACGATGCCGATGGTGGTCTCGCCCTTGGCGGCCGCCTTGATCGGCGCGGAGCCTGATTTCGTGTACTGGTTCACATTGGCATGGAGCTTCTTCATGTAGTCGAAGCCGCCGTCCTCGCCAAACAGCTGAACCATGGTGGCGAGTGTTGTATAGGCCGTGCCCGACGAGTTTGGATTGGCGATCTGGATGTGGCCCTTGTATTCGGGCTTCAGGAGATCAGCCCAGCAGGCGGGAACAGGCAGGTTGTTCTGCTTGAGCAAGTCCTCATTGTAGCCGAAGCCGAGGGCACCCGAATAAACACCGATGGTCCGGTTGCCGGAGGCCTCGGATTGCTTGATCGCCCAAGGCTGCAACTCGCCGCGCATCGGCGAGTCATAGGGTTCCGTCAGCCCTTCCTCGGCTGCCTGGAGATGCGGGTCGCCCGTCCCGGCCCACCAGATGTCGCCCTTGGGATTTGCAGCCTCGGCCTTGAGCTGTGCGAAGGTTTCACCTGAGCTCTTGCGCGTCATGTCAACGTTGATGCCGGTCGCCTCCTCGAAGCCCCGGGCCATGAGCTGGCACCACTCTTCGTCGGAACTGCAGTAGAGAGTGAGATCATCGGCAAGGGCCGGGGTGCCGAGTGTGGTGGCACCGAGCATAAGCGCTGACAAGAGCTTGATTTTCATGACTTTCCTCCGAGTTTATTGTTGTCATTGAATTGTCATAAACGAGATTGACCCAGCTCGAGGGCAAGTTCAATAGCTACAAAGGGCGATGTCTTTTGCCCGCCTCGCAGGAGCCACCTCCTGTCAGCGACACAAATCTGCATGGTAGCCATCCGGCAGGGAATGCTTGGAAATGCCGTGCAACGAAAACACGTCTTTGCTAGATTTGGCCTGCTAGATTTGGTCGCATTCACGCTTCGACAGGCTTGTTCTAAACGACCGAAAAAACCAGTGAACAATAATGCCTGACGGCTCCTCCACCGCACACCGCTATCTTCCAAAAGTCGCCACCATTCTTGGTGAGGGCTATGATGCCGACATTTTCCGCCGCGATCTGATGGCGGCACTGACGGTTGCGGTCGTTGCCTTGCCGCTGTCGATGGCCATCGCCGTTGCATCGGGCGTTGGCCCCGAGCGTGGACTGTACACAGCCATCATCGGCGGGTTCCTGGTGTCGGCACTGGGTGGCAGCCGCTTCCAGATCGGCGGCCCGGCAGGCGCTTTCATCGTGCTGGTGGCGGCAACAGTCACCCGCTTCGGTGTTGACGGGCTTCTGGTGACAGTCCTCCTGTCAGGCGTTCTTTTGACCCTTATTGGCCTTCTGCGGCTGGGTGCCTTGATCCGCTACATGCCCCATGCCGTCACCGTTGGTTTCACCTCGGGCATTGCGGTTACAATTCTCGCCAGCCAGCTCAAGGATCTCGGCGGCCTGACGCTGACCGGGCCGGAACCAGGGCCGCTTCCGGAAAAACTCGTGACATTGAGCGAGGCGCTGCCGACACTCAATCTCGTAGCCCTGGCGATCGGCCTCGGCACTGCAGCAATCATCTTTGCGGTTCGCGCCTGGCGGCCGAACTGGCCGGGCATGCTGATCGCCGTTGCCGCCGCTTCACTTGCCACCGTCATGCTCAAACTGCCCATCGAAACCATCGGCAGCCATTTCGGCGGTATTCCCAACACATTGCCTGCTCCGGCGCTTCCCACATTCACCGTTGCGCGATTGCTGGAACTGATGCCGACCGCGCTGTCGTTCACATTGCTCGGCGGCGTTGAAAGCCTGCTGTCAGCAAAGGTCGCTGACGGCATGACGGGCCGCAAGCATCGCTATCACATGGAACTGGTCGCCCAGGGCATTGCCAACATTGCATCCTCCATCTTCGGTGGCATCAGCGTGACGGGAACCATTGCCCGCACCGCCACCAATATCCGGGCCGGTGCTCGCACGCCCGTCTCAGGCATGTTGCACTCGGTCTTCCTGCTGTTGTTCATGCTGGTCGGTGCCAGCCTCGCCAGTTTCATACCGCTCGCGGCTCTTGCCGGCGTGCTGGTGGTGGTGTGCTGGAACATGGCCGAGAAGGAAGAGTTCTATCACCTGCTGCACGGATGGCGCACGGCGCTCGTGCTGCTCGCCACCTTTGGCCTCACGGTAATCGAGGATCTCACGGTCGGCATCATTGCTGGCTGTCTGCTGGCAGCGATCCTCTGGCTCATTGGCCGCGCCATTCCGCACGAGCGCCTTTAGGACAGGCTAACGCTTATCTCGACAATCGAAGCGGGCCGGCGCGTCTCTGCTAAAGCAGGGCACGAATTCGGCTGATGGCCTCTAGGATGTTTTCCGCACTGTTCGCGTAGGAAAAGCGGAGATAGCCCTCGCCCCACGCGCCGAACGAGGTTCCAGCGACTGTGGCAACCCCGGCCTCTTCGAGGAAGCGGTTCTGCGCCTCCCTGGATGACAGGCCGGTGCCGGCAATGTTCGGGAAGGCGTAGAATGCGCCTGCCGCATCCACACAGCGAAACCCCGGAAGGCTGTTCAATTCGCGCACGATGATCTCGCGGCGCTTGTCAAACTGCGCGACCATTTCGTGCACGGCATCCTGGGGTCCCTGCAAGGCGGCAAGGCCGGCATACTGTGCTGCGGCGTTCACGCAGGAATGATCGTTGATGCAGAGCCGGGTGACATGTTCGACGGCGGCATCCGGCCATACCGCATAGCCCAGGCGCCAGCCGGTCATGGCATAGGTCTTGGACCAGCCATCAAGCATGATCAGGCGGTCGCGGATCTCGGGATAATTCAGGAGACTGAGGTGGCTTCTGCCGCCGTACAGCATCTGCGAATAAATCTCGTCTGACAGCAGTGCCACATGGGGATGCTTCAGAAGCCCGGCGACAAGCTTGTCGATTTCGGATTTCGGCGTAACGCCGCCAGTGGGGTTGGCAGGGCTGTTGATGATGATCAGGCGTGTCCTGGGGGTGATCTGTGCCAACAGCTTGTCGGCCGAAAAGGCAAAGCCATCCTCTTCCTTCAAGGCAAAGGGGACCGGCTCAGCCCCGGAATATTTGATCACCGACTCGTAAATGGGAAATCCCGGATTCGGATACATGATCTCGACGCCCGGCTGGCCAAACATCATGATCGCGAAATACATTGTCGGCTTGCCGCCTGGCACGATCACCACATTGTCCGGATTGACTTCGACGCCGTGACGCCGGTGCAGATCGGCGGCGACGGCCTCACGAAGCGGGGCAATGCCGTTGGCGGGAGTGTAACCGTGATGGCCATCACGCAGGGCCTTGATGCCGGCCTCGACGATATGCGCAGGTGTCTTGAAGTCCGGCTGGCCAATGCCGAGATTGATGATGTTGCGTCCCTGGCTGGCCAGTTGCTGGGCCCGCGCCAGCACAACAAATGCCGATTCGGTGCCAAGCCTGGAAAGACTGTCTGCAAAAATGAGCCCTGACACCACGTTCTCCTCAAGTCCTGTTCTTGCATTTACCGATGCCTGTCATGGGGCAGTACACAGACTGTCGTGACGTGAGGTATCCGGCCTAGCGCCTGTGAAGTTAGGCGGCTGATCCTTGATGTTGCAAGCCTTTCAAAGGGAAGCCTGCCATGCCGCTTCATGACTGCTCGTCATCACCGCCTGCGCTTCTCGGCCTTTGCCAGCACCTGGAGCATGGACTGGATGTCGTCCTGTTCCAATTTTGCGACATGGTCAGCGAGCCTGTTGGCCAGTTCCGTGGCTGTGGGCGAAAGACCGGAGGTATCAATGGTCACGCGCGGGTGGGACATGCGGGCCAGGCGAACGATCTCTTCGGCTTCGTCCCAGATCAGGTTGAAATAGGCGAGGACGCCCTGCACCAGATGCCATGATGGCCTGCCACGCTTGCCGTGTTCGAGGGCCGAAAGATAGGCACTGGAGACGCCGAGCCCCGCAGCCAGTTCGCGAAGCTTGACGCCGCGGGCCTCGCGCAGCTCGCGCAACCTCGCGCCGAAAGGTGTCATGGCGTGCCGTCCGGCAGCTTTCGCAACCTCACATAGAATGCCCCGCCGCCACCGTGCCGCGGGTGCGACGGCTGAAAGCCAACGACGTGCTGCCGGAACTGGTCTTCTGCCAGCCACCGCGGCACTTCACGCCGCAGCCTGCCCTCCCGCTCGGGCGCATGGAAATGAGACAGCCCATGGAGCGTGTGGCGGGCAAAGGGTGAGGCACCCTTGCCGGTGATCACCAGGATGAACCGAGCGCCGCCCTGGCGCTGTCTTGCGATGAAATGCTGGAGCTTCACACGCGCCAGTTCAAGCGTCTCACCATGCAGGTCGATGCGCGCATCCGGTTCGATCTGCCCGCGGCCCAACTTCTGGGCAGTGCGCCGGTCGAGGGCCTGAAGCGGCGGAATGGCCCGGCCCGGTGGCCGCTGGGGCTTCTGGCCCGAACCTGTCTCTGCCACTGCTGCGGTGCTGCGGACCGCCGTCACGGAAGCCTTGCCCTTCACGCCGTGGGTCCGGCTGCTGCGCACGGCCAAGGGCGTGATGGTGCGACGAACGTCGTCCCACAGCGCATGATCACTTGCCTTGATATCCTTGCTCATCGGCCCTTGCCCTGCGCCACTCGAGATCGCGCAGCCCAACTACATCCATCCTGCCCGTGGTTTGCAAGCGGCAGATGCAACTTCCGCGTCCTGGCCTGGCCCAGTGGATGAGACACCCGGCAGCCTTGCGACAGCAGCCGCCGCAGGGAGCCTGCGTCAGGCGTCGTTGTCGTCGGTGCTGACCAGCTTCCAGTTGGGATCGCGCGACCTGACGTCACGCTCAAACACCCAATGGTCCACGAGTTCGCGCACTGACTTCTCGTCGCCATCGATGACCTTGCCTCCGGCATCGCG
>CAZUKI010000071.1:5066-6324 GCA_964620785.1 uncultured Aestuariivirga sp. | reverse complement strand
GCCGGGGCGTCCTCCGGCACGTGGCCCTTCCAGACCGGCTCGATCTTCTGTGGCGTGGCGCTCTCGGGTTCCGGTTGAGGCGCTTTCTTCAGGCTTGCATCCGGTGCCGGTGCGCCGAAGTCCGGTGCCGGCTTTTCAAAGCCCGTGCGGCGGCCAAGCACCGAGCGCAGAATCCAGAAGACGATGGCTGCGGCGACCAGCAGGACGAGCGTGAATGAGTCAAATCCGGTGTTCATGGCACTGCGTGTTGAGGCGTTACAGGCAATATAGGCATGAGCGAAGCCCCTTCAAAGCATTAGTTCGGTGCTGCCGTTCGGGCGTTGAAGTCAGATGAACTTCATGTTAGCCGACACGCAGTGATCACGCTTGCCTGCGGGGCAAGATTCACAATTGAATGCGAGGCAAAGATGGCAAAAACCAGCAAACCGGCAGCCAAGGCCGGCAAGAAACCAGAGGCCGCGCAATCGCCCTCAAATGGCGTGTCCGCCGCCCCACCAGCGGCCCAGCAGCAGCCGGCGCCGGTCGCAGGCCAGCAGCCAGCGCAGCAACCATCCCTGAAGATCCTCGGCCAGTATCTCAAGGACCTGAGCTTTGAAAACCCCAATGCGCCGCAGTCCCTGGCGCCACAGCAGCAGCAACCCGACATCAACATCGCGGTTAACGTCAATGCGCGCAACCTGGCGCCAACCGACTTCGAGGTTGAACTGCACCTTGATGCCAAGGCAACGGGCGGCGGCAAGGTCATCTTTGCCGCGGAACTGATCTATGCAGGGCTTTTCAGGCTGGAGAACTTTCCGCCCAATCTGGTACAGGCTGCGGCGCTCATCGAGTGCCCCAAGATGCTGTTCCCCTTTGCGCGCCAGATCATGGCCGATGCGACCCGCAATGGCGGCTTTCCACCGCTGATGCTCGACCCCATCGACTTCCTCACCATGTATCAGCAGCGCATGCGGGCGCAGCAGCAGCCGGCACAAGCCTAGCGCAAACAATTGGAGGCCGGCCTGGCCGGCGCCCCAGCCTAGTTTTTCAGCCAGAGGGCCTTTTCGCCAAGCGCTTCCACGAGGCGCTGATGGGCGCGGCTTTCTTCTTCCGTCAGGCGCGGCGGCAGTGCTTCCCCACGCTGCTGCTGGACGGATGATCCGCTCCAACCGGCCGTGCGCGGCGAAGCCATGGCCGTTATCTGGGTCAGACCCAAGGCCGTCTGCCTGCCACCGATCAGTTCCAGATAGACTTCCGCCAGCAGTTCCGAATCGAGAAG
>CAZUKI010000071.1:0-4966 GCA_964620785.1 uncultured Aestuariivirga sp. | reverse complement strand
TCCGCTTCCTTTGGCATGTCGCGCTGGGGATCAAGATAGACATGAAAATTCCGGCTGGTGGGCACATGATTGAGGAGTTCGACTGCCGCGATCTCGACAATGCGGTGGCCTTCCTGTGGAGAAAGGCCGGTGGTCTCGGTATCGAGAACGATCTGCCTGGTCATTCCACTCCCCATTCCTGCCTGATCTCATGAAGCACTGCCTTGGTCTTTTCTTCAAGGTCGGCAAGGCTTCCGTCGTTTTCAATGACATGGGTTGCGCGCCGGCGCTTTTCACTGTCCGGAAGCTGGCGGGCCAGGATCTTCCGCAACTTTTCTTCGGTCATGCCCTCGCGGCGCAGGGCCCACTCCCGCTGCCGTTCTGCCGGTGCGGAAACGACGATGATCGAATCGAAGCGCGATAGCTCGTTGGTTTCGAACAACAGGGGGATGTCGAGAACCGCCAGCCTCGCTCCGGCGTCCTGCTGGGCCGCGAGGAAGGCCGTCTGCCTCGCCCTTACGAGGGGATGGATCAGGTCTTCCAGGCGCTGGAACTTTGCCGGATCTGCCAGGACGATCGCCGAAAGCTTACGGCGATCAACCTTGCCATCAACGATGCTTGACGGAAACTCTGCGGCAAGTACCTGGGCACCATCGCCTTGCTCGTAGATTGCGTGAACGACAGCGTCTGAATCGAGCACCGCCACGCCGTTCTCGGCGATGATGCGGGCAACTTCGCTTTTGCCCATGGCGATTGAGCCTGTCAGACCGATGATTTTCATGAGGCGGTGTCCCGCGCAATATCCCGGGCCACGAGGTCATAGAGTTCTGCCGTCACTTCGGGGCGCCGGCCAAACCACTTTTCAAAGCCCGGAACTGCCTGATGGAGCAACATGCCAAGCCCCGGAACGATGCTGTGGCCAGCGGCCTTTGCATCTTTCAGGAAATCCGTGAGCAGCGGCACATAGACAATATCGGCGATGACCTTTCCCTTCGGGATGCGCGCAAAGGGAAAAACCAGAGGCGATGCACCGGCAAGGCCCGCCGTGGTTGTGTTGATGATCACATCTGAAGCCTCGGCAGCATCAGTGATGTGATCCCATGTGACCGTACTGGTGCTGCTACCGAAATGTTGCGACAGGTCCTGGGCGCGCGCTTCCGTGCGGTTCCAGATCACGATTGATCCGGCACCACGGGGCAGGAGCCCTGCAATGATGGCGCGCGCCGACCCGCCGGCGCCAAGGACAAGGACTTTTTTGCCCTGCCATGAGAAGCCCGGCAGATGACTGGCGACACTGTTTGCAAAGCCCTCGCCATCGGTTGAGGTGCCGACCAGCTCGCCCTTGTCCCAGTAGATGGTGTTCACGGAACCCGTCTCCGCAGCTTCGGGCAAGAGCTTGTCCAGGAAGGGAGCCACAGCCTCCTTGTGCGGACTGGTGACATTGCAGCCAGCAATTTCACCGTTGCGGATCCTTGCAAAGAATTCCGCCATTGCTTTCGGTTCGACCGGCACGCGTTCATATGTACCGTCAATGCCGAACTGCTTCAGCCAGTAATTGTGAATGAGGGGCGACCTCGAATGGGCAATGGGCCAGCCTATGACGCAGGCTTTTTTCATGTGGCAACCAGGGACCGGGAGCGAAGGAAGGCCAGCAGCGGCAGAAGCGGAATGCCCTGGATCGTGAAACTGTCGCCTTCGATTTCTTCGAACAGGCGCACGCCCTCTGCCTCGATCTGATAGCCGCCAACGCAGCCGAGCAGGGCCTCGCCATTTCTAGCGAGGTAGTCTTGCAAGGCATCATTGGAAAAGTGGTGCATCTTGAGCCTGGCGGTTGCTGTGGTTTCGAACAGAAGCTGGCCTTCTTGAACACAGGCCACTGCCGAGTGCAAGAAATGGCTGCGTCCCCGCAGGAACTCGAGATGCGCCTTCAATTCTTCCAGAGATGCAGCCTTACCCAGGACCCTGCCCTCGCATTGCAGAACCTGATCGGAGCCAATGACTATATCATTGGAGGCGACGTCCGTGAGTGAAAGAGCCTTCTCCCGCGCCAACCGCGAGGCAAGTGCGATGGCAGTTTCATCCGCGGGCCCGGGGCCTTCTTTCGCAAGGTGGGCGCGATGCGCAAAAACAACTCCCGCGAGGTTGAGAAGCCTGATCCGCGCTTCACTGTTTGATGCCAGGATGATCATTCCACGTTCCTAGCGGCATGGCACTTCTCTGGAAAACTGTGGTGAAATCCCTGTGGAAAGAGTGTGGGCAAAACTGCTAGCGGTTGCGACAAGTTTCTTCGACCAGCCGACAGTGACTGCAAGGTCTCCCTGGATGCGTCACAAACCCTCAGCGCTATTTTTCCATCTGGCGCCAAGCCGCCCGAATTGATAAATGAATTCAACGCTTTCCATCTCCCATTCTGGCTGTGCATACAGACTGCAAAGATATCCACGATTCCCACATGCCAACAACATCATCAGAAAAGATTAGACTCTCTTCCATGAAAGAGACACCGCGCATGGCGAAGCCGTTGATCGCAGTCCTGAAGGGGGTTCCTCCGTCACGCCGTCCTGTCTGGCTGATGAGACAGGCCGGACGCTACTTGCCGGAGTATCGCGCGTTGAGGGCGAAGGCAGGTTCCTTTCTTGACCTTTGCTATACGCCGCAGCTGGCGGCGGAAGTCACGTTGCAGCCCTTGCGGCGCTTCGATCTTGATGCGGCGATTCTCTTTTCCGATATTCTCGTTGTGCCACAGGCCATGGGTCTTGAGCTTGCGTTCGTGGAGAATGAAGGGCCACGCCTTCAAACTGTATCGAGTGGGGCTGAGGCAGCACGGCTTGAAGTGGACGGTGCACCAGGCAAGCTCGGCAAGATCTATGAGACGGTTTCGCTTGTCAGGGCACGCCTTGATGAAAAGTCGGCGCTCATCGGCTTCTGTGGAGGGGCGTGGACGGTTGCAAGTTACATGGTGGAAGGCGGAAGTTCAGATCGCAAGCGCGCCCTGCATCTGGCTATGCGGCGGGAGCCGTGGTTTCTGGACATGTTGGCGAAGGTCGTCGAAGTGTCTATCGGTTATCTTTGCCGCCAGGTGGAAGCGGGTGCCGAAGCTCTCCAGATCTTTGACAGCTGGGCTGGCGATGTTCCGGCAGAGGCACGGGAGGAGATCGTCTTTGCGCCCTCAAGGGCCATCATCGCCGGTGTTCGTGCGAGATATCCTGACGTCCCGGTCATTCTGTTCGCGCGAGGCCTTGGTGAGGCACAGGCCGATGCTGCCAAGTTTTGTGGTGCCGATGGGATTAGTGTCGAGCAGGGGTTAAGTCTTGGAGCGCTGAACAGGGTGCTGGAAGGACGTGTGGCGATCCAGGGCAACCTGGAACCCGAGATTTTGCTGGCTGACGAGGAGTTGTTTGCGCGCGCCGTTGCTGCGGTGCTCGAGGATGCGCCGGAGGGCCGGCACATCTTCAATCTCGGTCATGGCATCCTTCCGCAGGTTTCGCCTGACAGGGTGAGCGCATTGCTGGCGATGATCAGGTCCCACGACAGGGAAAGGTGAGGCCATGTATGAATGGGTGAAGGCACTTCATGTGATTGCTGACATCTCATGGATGGCAGGCATCCTCTATCTGCCGCGGCTCATGGTCTATCATTGCGAGACTGTTGTCGGCAGCGCCGAAGATGAACGTTTCAAGGTGATGGAGCGGCGCCTGCTCTACGCCATCATGGAGCCGGCCAGCATGGTTGCGGTGGCGAGCGGCGCCTGGCTTGCCTGGCAGGCGGGACTGGGTTGGAGCGACACCTGGTTCATGGTCAAATTGCTTATGGTCGTCTGCATGATCGGCATCCAGATGCTGCTGCACCGGCATCGCAAGGAGTTTGCAGCTGGGAAGCGTGAGCGTTCGGCCCGCTACTTCCGGATACTGAACGAGGTTCCGGCCGTGCTGATGGTGGTGATCGTGGTGATGGTGATCGTAAGGCCATTTTAACGCTGCCTGGTTAACCCTGCCTGGCGGGGCCTGTAGAAATTGCCCTTTGCAAGGGCGGGCTTCTCTGTTAGGTAAATCACGTCCCTGCGTGGACATCCCTCCCTTCATCCGGAACATCGTGGCAGCCAAGCCTGGCTCCGGACCATCATAAAGAATTCACATGTCTGAAACATCCGAGATCAAGGAGATCAAGCTCTCCCAGCTGAAGCGCAAAACGCCAGCGGAACTTGTCGTGCAAGCCGAAGAGCTGCAGGTCGAGAACGCCAGTGCGTTGCGCAAGCAGGAGCTGCTTTTTGCGATCCTCAAGAACCTTGCAGCACGCGGCACCGAGATCATCGGTGAAGGCGTCATCGAAGTCCTCCAGGACGGCTTTGGCTTCATCCGCTCCGCCGAGGCCAACTACCTCGCCGGGCCCGATGATATCTACGTAAGCCCGAGCCAGATCCGCAAATTCGCGTTGCGCACCGGCGATACCATCGAGGGCGAGATTCGCAGCCCCAAGGATGGCGAGCGCTATTTTGCACTGGTCAAGGTCAATTCGATCAATTTCGAGAACCCCGAGAAGGTCAAGCACAAGGTTCACTTCGACAATTTGACGCCGCTCTACCCCGATGAACGGCTCGAGATGGAAACCAGCGATCCGACGCGCAAAGACCTTTCAGCCCGCGTCATCGACATCGTGGCGCCGCTGGGCAAGGGCCAGCGCGGCCTGATCGTCGCCCCGCCGCGGACCGGCAAGACCGTGATCCTGCAGAACATCGCCCATTCCATCACCAGCAATCATCCGGAATGCTATCTGATTGTTCTTCTCATCGATGAACGGCCTGAAGAAGTCACGGACATGCAGCGCTCGGTCAAGGGCGAGGTGGTGAGCTCGACCTTCGACGAGCCGGCCTCGCGCCACGTGCAGGTTGCCGAGATGGTGATCGAAAAGGCCAAGCGCCTTGTCGAGCACGGCCGCGACGTGGTGATCCTCCTGGATTCGATCACCCGCCTGGGCCGTGCCTACAACA
>CAZUKI010000070.1:11275-12506 GCA_964620785.1 uncultured Aestuariivirga sp. | reverse complement strand
GCCAATCGCAAGGCCATTGAATGGCGGATGTTCATGGGCACCTACAAGGGCGCCACCGACCTCATCACCAAGCACCTCTGGCCGGTGCCTGCCTTCCATGCCACCCGCTGGCTGGCGCCGCGTGGTGTCACGCCTAACATGGTCACCAGTGTTGCCGCAGTGCTGACGGTGCTCGCCTTCTTCCTGTTCCTCAATGGCCGCTATGCAGAGGGCCTCGTCGCGGCCTGGGCCATGACATTTCTCGATACCGTTGACGGAAAGTTGGCGCGCACCACGCTGACCTCGAGCAAATGGGGCGACGTCTTCGATCACGGCATCGACCTGATCCATCCTCCCTTCTGGTATGTCGCATGGGCCCTTGGCCTGTCGGCATGGGGCTTCGTCTGGAGCAGCACGCTGTTCTGGTGGGTGATTGCCGTCATTCTCGGCGGCTATGTGCTGCAACGGCTCATGGAAGGCGCTGCCATCAAGTGGCTCGGCATCGAAATCCACATCTGGCGCCCGCTCGACACGCTCTTTCGCCAGGTGACGGCACGCCGCAATCCCAATCTCATCCTGCTCACCCTGTTCACGCTGATCGCCAGGCCTGACTGGGGATTGCTCGCGGTCGCCGCCTGGACGGGTCTCTGCCTCATCCTGCACGGCATCCAGCTCGCGCAGGGCTTCGCAGCCAAACCCAGCGGTGCCCCGCTCCAGTCCTGGATGGCGCGGCCATGACGCCTGTTGGCGTCATCATCAATCCGACATCAGGCCGCGGCCGCGGCAAGGGCAGGCAGCTTTTCCAGGCGCTGCAGGCCAGCCCTTCGCCACGCATCCTCGTTCTCCTGCTCGACGAGTTCACCTCGCTGGCATCGGGCCTGGAGAATTTCGCCAAGTCGGGCGTGCGTGACATCTTCATCAGTTCCGGCGATGGCACCGTGCAGGCCATCCAGACCTGGATCAGCGAAAGCAAGGCTTTCCCGGTTCTGCCGCGCCTCTGTCTCCTGCCCCACGGCACCACCAACATGACGGCGGCGGACCTCGGCTTCCGCCGCAAGGGCATTTCCGAGCAGGCCCTGTTCATTGCCAACGTGACGCCGCGCCAGACGATGCACCGGCGCACCCTGCGCATCGTCAATCCCAAGGGCGGGCAGCCGCAGCACGGCATGTTCTTCGGCACCGGAGCCATCGCCGAAGCCACCCGCTATTGCCAGGTCGCCTTCAATGACAGGGGCCTTGGCGGTGACTTTGC
>CAZUKI010000070.1:9911-11175 GCA_964620785.1 uncultured Aestuariivirga sp. | reverse complement strand
GCCGTCACGGCCTGCAGCGTGAGCAGCGACATGCCTTTCGTTCTCGATGGCGAGTTCTATGAACCGCAGGCCGGCGTGCCCCTGCAGATCGAAGCGGGTCCTTCCTTCGAGTATATCGTCGCATGACGGCGCTTGGGGACATTCTGCACCCCATGCTGCACAAGCCCGTGCCGGCCGCGGTGCAGGCGGTGGCGGACCATGTCCGCACACACATGGGCGATGCCTGCGCCATCCTCGCCTATGGTTCGGCGCTGCGCGATGCATCGCCGGAAGAAACTCTCGTTGACCTTTATGTCCTGACCCGTTCAAACGCGGGCACCTCGGCCAGCGGCCTGTCACGTCTTGCCTGCGCCATCGTGCCACCCAATGTCTATTACGCCGAAGCGCGCCACCTCCAGCACACCGTCCGCACCAAATACGCTGTCCTCTCCCTGCCCGCCCTTGAGGCAAAGGTTCAGGCCACGGTTTCAAATCCTTATTTCTGGGTGCGCTTCGCCCAGCCCATGCGGATCGTCTGGACCGCCGACTCGAAAGTCACGGCGCGCCTTGAAGCGATGATTGCCACGGCCTGCGGCACGGCCTGGGCCAATGCCCGTGGAACCACGCCGGGTGCTGCACCTGCCAAGCAGTGGATTCATCTCTTTGAGAATACCTACCGCACCGAGCTTCGCCCGGAGTCCGGGTCGCGCGCCGCCGGCATCGTTAACGCAAACCGCGGTTACTATGAAGCGATCTCGGCGGCACTCTCCGGCACGTCACACGTCACGCCCAACTGGCCCTTGCGTCGCATCGCCGGAAGAGCCCTCAGCGTGCTGCGCCTTGCCAAGGCCTCATTCACCTTTCAGGGTGGCGCCGACTACATCGCCTGGAAGGTCAAGCGCCATTCCGGCGTTACCATCGAAGTCACGGAGTTCCAGCGCCGCCATCCGCTGATTGCAGGAGTCTTGCTTCTGCCAAAGCTCCTGCGCAGCGGTGCCGTGCGCTAGTTCTTCACGACCTTGCCGAAGATGTCGATGATCTTGTCGATGTCGTCAAAGCTGTGCGCCGCTGAAACCGAGCAGCGCAGCAGGCAGATGCGGTTCGGCGTTCCCGGCGGCAGCGCGATGTTCACATAGACGCCAGCCTCGAGGATGCGGTTCCACATCTGGATCGTCGAGATTTCATCCTTGCACTTGACGGCAATCACCGGGCTCACCACCTCGCAGCCCATCTCCAGGCCCAGGCCCTTGAAACCCTTGAACAGCCGTTCCGAATTGGCGCGGAT
>CAZUKI010000070.1:4403-9811 GCA_964620785.1 uncultured Aestuariivirga sp. | reverse complement strand
CGCTTGTCGAGGTCGGCCGCATCATTGTGCCGGAAGCGCACAAGCTTGGCGCCCGACAGCGTGCAGCCGTCATAGATCGAGGAATGGGAATCGCTGTCGAGGTAGATCGTGTCGCGCGGCCCTGCCAGTCCCGACATCATGCCGAGGTTGGCCTGGTAGCCGGTCGAAAAGACGATGCAATGTTCCTTGTTGAGGAAGCGCGCCAGTTCCCGTTCCAGTTCCTGATGCATGGCATAGTTGCCGTTCGCCACGCGTGAACCGGTGGTGCCGGTGCCAAAATTTGCGAGCGCCTCCTGCCCTGCCTTGATGCAGGACGGATCGAAAGTCATGCCCATGTAGTTGTTGGTGCCTGCGAGGATTGTCTCCTTGCCCCTGATGATGGCGCGGGTGGGCGAGAGCACCTTGTCGTTGGTGGGGCCCATGGCGTTGACGCCGATCGACATCATGCGCTCGAAGCGCTCAGCGATGCCCTTGTGCTTGTCGAGGAGATCAATCATCACTCATGCCTTCTTGATGCGCGCCTGGACCACCTTCACGAGGTCGCCGATGGTGTGGGTTTCGGCAACGACATTCATCGGAATCTCGATGTCGAACTTGTCCTCGACATCCATGATGAAGTCGAGGACGCCGACCGAGTCGATGTTGAGTTCGGCGGGAATGTCGGTTGCCTGGGTGAGCGCGATGCCCTTGCTGTTGAAGGGCTGCAGCAGCGTGCAGATTTCGGCGGTGATTTCGGGTTCAGTCATGATGCTCACTTCTATCCGGGCCATCAAGATGCGGCAACTTTCCCTCCGCCTGGTAGGCGCGGATCGTTTCTGGCAGTCCCTGCCCGAGGCCTATGGGGTGTGGCCGTGGCCAGTTCCTGCCGGCCGCCACCCAGTCCGGATGGTAAAGCTCGCGCATCTTGCCGCTGCTCAGCATCTGCGGCTGGCCCGTGACGGCTGCCAGCACATCGCCCGCAAATCCGGCACTTGCGGCCACGGCATAGGGCAAGAAGACGTGCCGTGCGGGGCGGTCATAGGCTGCCTGCGCCAAATCAATGAGTTCGGCCCAGTCATGCCCACCCGAAAGATCATCCACCTCGATGGTCCCTGTCGTGTCTCTTTCCAGAGCCTCGCAGAGCACCGCCGCCAGATCATCCACATGGATCAGCGAAAACCGCTGCTCGCTTCGGCCCGGAAAGACCGCAAGGCTGCCTGTCAGCGCCTTGAGCAGCGGCAATGTCGCCACATCGCCCGGCCCATAGACGGCGGACGCCCTGACGATGAGGATGTTCATGGCCGCAGCATGTGTGGAAAGAACCTCCTCTGCCGCCCGCTTGCTTGCCGCATAGTCTGAAAGCTGCGGCTCGCGTGCCGCAAGCGACGAGACATGAACGAAACGCCTGGTGCCCGCTGCCCGCGCCGCTTCGGCAAGGTTTGCCGTGCCATCACGGTTTGCCGCGAAATATCCTTCCCGGCGCAACGCCTTGATGGCGCCTGCAAGATGCAGGACGGCGTCGGCACCTTTCACCAGGTCTGCAAGCGCCATCTTGTTGAACAGGTCACCGGCAACAACGCGTGCCTCTCCGCTGTCGGTGAATTGCGCAGGCTTGCGCACCAGCACGCTGACCTCATGGTTGCGTGCCGCCAACTGCCGCATCACGGCGCGCCCGACAAAGCCTGTCGCCCCGGTGAGGGCAATGCGCATGCGAGGCATCCTGTGAAATCCCGCGCGGGTTCTAGGTGGCCGCGTGCTGCGAGCCGATCACGCCGATATCGCCTGCGAGATAGCGCTCACGAGCTCCAGCCCGCGACAACTTGCCAGACGTCGTGAAAGGAAGGCTGCGTGGCGGCACCAGCACGATGGCGCAATCAACGCCCGCCACCTGGTGCACGGCCATGTGCACGGCGCGGCGCAGGTCTTCCTGCTGTTGCGGCTCGGCGAACTTGCACTCGACAAGCACGACCACCTGGTCGTCACCATCATTGCCTTCAATGGCGAAGGCCGCGACATCACCAGACTTCAGCGGTTCGACCGCCTCGGCGGCCCATTCGATGTCTTGCGGCCAGATATTGCGGCCATTGTGCAGGATGAGGTCCTTGACCCGGCCGGTAATCACGATCTCGCCGTCGAGCAGGTAGCCCATGTCGCCAGTATCGAGATAGCCGTCGCTGCCGATTGTCTGTGCCGTCGCTTCGGGCGCGTTGAAGTAACCTGTCATCAGGCTCGGGCCCTTGACGAAGATCTTGCCGACCATGCGCTCGCCGAGGAGATTGCCCTGCTCGTCGCGCACCTGCACGTCATGGTCCGGCAGCGGCCTGCCACAGACGGCGAAGCTCCGGGCCAGTGGTGTCGCAGCGCCCTTGCGTACCGGCACTGCCCGCTTCTTGTTCTTCAATGCCGCAAGATCGATGGTGTCGATCTTGATGGGAGAATCCACGTCACTGATGGAAATCGCCAGGGTCGACTCGGCCATGCCGTAGCTCGGCAGGAAGGCCCTGGCGTTGAAGCCGGCCACCGCGAATGCCTCGGCAAAGCGTGTCAGCACATCGGGGCGCACCATGTCGCCGCCAATGCCAGCGGCCCGCCAGCGCGACAGGTCGAGCGTGATGGCATCACCGGCGATGCGCTTGGTGGCGAGTTCATAGCCGAAGGTCGGTGACGAGGCGATGGTGCAGCCGTTCTCGCTCATCAGCTTGAGCCAGAGCGTGGGCCTGCGTGCAAAGGCCGTGGTCGGCAGGTAATCAACCGTCACCTGCGCCACCAACGGCGCAAGACAGAAGCCCACAAGTCCCATGTCGTGATAAAGCGGAAGCCATGAGAAGGCCCGGTCGTCGGGCCTCACCTTCAGGCCATGCTGGGTGATGCCATCGGTGTTCGCCATGATGGCGCGCTGTGATACCAGAACACCCTTGGGTGCCGACGTGGAGCCGGAGGAATACTGCACATAGGCGACATCGCCCGCGCCAAAGCCTTCCAGCCGCACCATGCTCTCGGGCAGGCGCTCAAGTTCCGCATGGGTCAGCACCAGCTTGATGCCGGCTTCGGCAGCGCCCGCCGCGATATGCTCGCGCAGGTCCTCGCTCGAAATGACGGCGGACACATCGGCGGCGCGGAACATGCCGGCCACCCGCGCGATGTAGGCGTCCTTGCCGCCGATATACATGCTGTAGGGAACCGGAGCCGGAACGAGGCCGGCATACTGGCAGCCAAAGAACACCGCCATGAAGTCCGGTCCGGTCTCGGCCACCACGGCCACCCGGTCGCCGCGCTTCAGCCCAGCGGCAAGAAGCTTGCGGGCTGTCGACAGGGCGCGATGGCGGAGCGCCGCATAGCTCAGGCTTTCCGACAAGGCGCCGCGCAAGCCGTAGAAATTGAAACCGGTCACGCCGCGTGCGGCATAATCCAGCGCCTCGCTGAGCGTGGTGAATCCACCAAGCCGCTGCGGCAGGTTGGCGTTCTCATGTGGAGTTGCCGCCAGCGTCTCTGCTGCAACCTTGTTTGCGTACCCAGTCACTATTGCCTCAATCCCAGCCTGATTCGATGTCCCGGCGATTCCCGCTCTGCGCCTTGACTAACAAGGCCTTGGGGCAATTTCGAAATCAATTGCTGTTTCAGTTTGTAACAGCGCTTTGAGGCCTAAAAGTGGAAGCTTTTCAATAGCATGGAAATGATCAAAAGGCCCATTCCACCGGCCAGGAAGCCACTCAGCCAGATCAGGAGCAGTTGCAGCGGCGTGAACGGACGTGCCGCCGGTTTTGCCCAGGGCAAGCGCCGTTGGACAGCCTTGCGGGCCGCCCGGATCGAGGCGTGGGCCTCAAGCCTGAGAATTTCCTGAACCATGTCCTCGGCGCTGCCGGTCGTCGCCAGGCTTATGCGGTGCTGGTCGGAATCCTGTTCGAGGACATAGCTGCGGCCATCGGAAGCAATGGCAACTGAACGCACAAGATCAAGAAACAGGCGGGCCGGGAAATCCGGCGGCAGGCGCAAGTCCATGCTCTGCCGCAAGGGACTTTCTCCCGGAAGTGAGTCGAGAAGCCGGCTGCGAAGATGATCGAGGCGCAAGGCACCGGCGTCCTGCGACCGGATCAGCGCGTCAAGGTGCGCCGCTTCGGCAAGCCGCGCGTCGCGCACGCTGTCCTCGAATGCCGGCCGGATTGGCTTCACCTTGTCACTCCCGCGCACCACATCGGACATCCCGTGCCAAATTGGCACAGACTCCGCCCAAAGCTGCCGTCAGGCACTTTCGCTGCACATTGTGGGCCAACATAAGGCACCCCCGCCAGCCACGGCACCTCAGCTGTGGAAAAAGGGCCAGGCCAGGAGCTTCAGCAGCGGCCGGTCCCGCATGCCCTCGACCCCGATCGGCATGGCGGCATCGCGGACAGTGCTGCTCCGGCTGGCAAACACTCGGTCCCAGACTGACAGAACAGTCGCATAACTTGAATCCGTGTCAGCCCGCTGAGCGTGGTGATGGACCCAGTGGATCGAGGGCGTCACGATGATGAGCGACAGGGCCCGCTCTACGCCCTGCGGCAGGCGCAGGTTCGAATGGTGGAACATGGTGACGAAGACGATCAACATTTCGAATGCCAGCACCGACGACACCGGAATGGCCAACACAAGGACAAGCACCGCCCTGGCGATGGCAGAAAGTGCAACCTCTCCGAAATGGAAGCGCAAGGCCGACGTCGCATCAAGTGTCTCGTCCAGGTGATGCACGGCGTGGAAGCGCCAGAGAAGCGGCACGACATGGTTCGCGCGGTGCCACCAGTAGATCCAAAGATCAAGCAGGAGGAGATCGACCAAGAGGCCCGGCCAGCCGCTCCATATCTCTGGCCGCCACAGCGGTGCATGGCTCGCCGCAAACAGCGTGATGGGAATGACGATCAACGGGCCAATGAAAAGATTACAACCGGCAACGGCAAGGTTGCGCAGCACACGCGTCAGGCCACCCACCCAGCGCGCCACCGGAAAGGCACGTTCCGCCGCCATGAAGACAAGCAGCGTGGCAAGGACCATGCCGCCCTTTCCTGACAGCAGCGCCGGCCACTGCTCGATCACTGCCCGCGGGCCTCGAGCAGCAATCTGGCGAAATGCGCAAAACCCGCGCCACCTTCTTCTTCGGTGACAAAGGACGGCAGGTGTTCCATGCGATCGGCAAACTGCTTCACATTGGCAACCCCGATGCTCAGCGGAAAATAGCCGAACATCGGCGCATCATTGGGGCTGTCACCGCAATAGGCAACGGCGCTGCCTGCCTCCTTGGCCGAAATGCCGCAAACCTCTGAAAGCAGCCGCAGCGCCATGCTGAGTTTGTCATGCGCCCCGAACCAAGCATTAACATGGATGGAGCTGATCTTGGCAGTGGCGCCGCGGGCTTCAAATGCGGTGACGATCTTCTGCACTTCCTGCAATGGCAGGGG
>CAZUKI010000070.1:1820-4303 GCA_964620785.1 uncultured Aestuariivirga sp. | reverse complement strand
GACGCCGGAGGCCCGCAATTCTTCCAGCGCCTGATAGGACAAGGCGGGAAGCTTTCCATGTGTCGTGAGGGTATCGTCGATATCCGTGAGCACAGCCTTGATGCCGCGCAACTGCTGGGTTGAAAGTGCCGACAGGGGTTGCATCATGGCAGGCTTACCAGGCGGTCAGGGCCGAAGGGCAGAAGCAAAGCATCGCGCGCGCCGGACAGGATTTCAGTCGCACCCAACCCGCCCAGTGCCGGGGCCAGCGTGATCCCCGAATGGCTGACACAAACATAAAGCCCCTTGCGGCCGTTGATGCGGCCGATTGCCGAAACACCGTCCGGCGGCGTCGGGCGATGGCCGATCGAATAGCCTGCCATGTCCAGTTTTTCCGCTCCGCGGATATGCGCCTGGACTTTGCCGAACAGGGTTCGCGCCGATGCCTCGGCGTCATCGCCGGGTTCCATGCCACCAAAGTCACTGCCGGCGATCAGCGAACCGTCCGGCCTCTGCCGCACGTGAAGTTCCGGCGCCATGACAAGTCCGCGCAGCAGTTCAGGAGCAGGCTCCGAGAAGACCAGCAGGCCGGGCGGCGTGTCGAGCTTCAATGTGATGCCGATGTTCCCGAGGATCTGCGGCGTCGCAGCACCTGCTGCCAGCACCACCTCATCGGCCTCCAGCACGCCGTCTTCGGTCATGACGCCGGAAATGCCATCGCCACTTTCCACCAGGCGCACCGCCCGTGCGCCCTGCAGGATATCGGCACCGGCGCGTTCAGCCGCTGCCAGCAAGCTCGTCACCGCATGCACCGGCTCGACGACGCCCTCCTCTGCTGCATGGGCGGCAAGTGCGGGTGCGGCGACAAGATTGGGCTCGATGCGCATGGCCTCCACCCCATCCACGAGCCGGATGGCATAGCCCCATGCCGACTGCTGCTTTACGTATTCCCTGAGGTCTGCTTCCGGCAGGTCCCACAACAACCCGCCGCACCAGTTGGGCTGCAATCCGGCAACCGCCTTGTCGAGGCCGCGCCACAGCGCCATCGATTTCTGCCGCAGCCTGAAATAGGCCTCGGGGTTGCCCCAACTTGCATTGATCCAGGCCCAGGACTTTGGCGTCGCCACGCCGCCACGCTCACCCGCCTCATCGAGCAGCGTCACGCGCGCCCCCGCAACGGCGAGGTGATAGGCAAACGAGGCACCGACGATGCCGCCGCCAATAACGATCACATGCTTCTGGGCCACGAGAGAATCCCCGCTGAGGTGGCGGCGAAGTTTCGATTGGTAGCGGGGGAGGGAGTTGAACCCCCGACCCCAGGATTATGATTCCCGTGCTCTAACCAACTGAGCTACCCCGCCAATCGAAAGGTGGCTGGGCTATAGGCAATGGCCCCCTGCCCGTCAAGTTTTCTGGCCGTCGCCCTGTAGTGCGTCGTCATCCTCGCCGCGGTCGCCCAGGATGAAGGTGCGCCACAGCGAGATCCAGGCAAAATAGGCCGAGGCCCCCAGCAGGAGCCACTGTTCCAAGGTCTCGATGACCCCGAAATTTTCCGGGAAGCGCTTGGCGAGGATCAGGCTGAAGGTCATGGCCGCCCACAGCACGGTCATCGGCACGGTGATGGAGCGCCAGTGCGTCACCCGGAAGGGATGAACGAATTTCACGGGAATGAAAGTCAGGACCGACAGCACCATGACGGTGATGAAATTGGTGAGAGGCCCGGTCTCCAGCAGGTAGAAGTAAAGAACCACGATGTTCCACAGGGCCGGGAAACCCACGAAATAATAGTCATGCGACTTCATGCCGAGGTTGGCGAAGGTATAGCACGAGACCGCCATGATGGTGACGGCGCAGATCAGGCTCCAGGTGCTGCCCGAAAAGATCCAGTCGAGCGGTACCATGTTGAACCAGTAGATCATCAGGGCCGGGACGGCGACATAGGTGAAGAAGTCGATGACATTGTCGAGCGTCGTGCCGTCGAAGTTCGGCGTGTATTCCTTTACCCGCGCCCGGCGCGCCAGCGAACCGTCGATGCCATCCACGAATAGCGCGACACCGAGCCAGATGAAGGCCACGAAGGCATCGCCCTTGAGCACCGCAACCAGCGCCAGGAAACCCGCCACGATACCGAAGGTGGTGAAAGCATGGACAGACCAGGCAATGCCCTTCTTGATGTCCTTGTCGAGTTCGGGATTGATGCTGATTTTTGCCATGATGACTTCGTTGTGAGAGGGCGACTATAGCAAGCCAGCCCGTTCCCGCAACGCCGATCAGGCATGGCGTTTGAACTCCAGAAGTGAAAAATAGCCAAGGGGCTTGATCGGCTTGAGACTGACCAGCCGCAGCTTGTCGCTCACCAGGACATTGTCGATGGGAAAGTCCGGGCGCCAGCCCAGTTTCGGCGCCTGCTTGGCAAGGCTCTTCTCGATGACACCGGTGAAGCCCTGCGTCGAGAAATGCCCGGCCACCAATACAGTGCCACCCACTTTGACGACGCGCGCCAT
>CAZUKI010000070.1:0-1720 GCA_964620785.1 uncultured Aestuariivirga sp. | reverse complement strand
ATTCTCCCCGAAATTCCTGAACCGCTACTCAAGCAAAGCGGCCGACCTTGTCAATTCTGTGTTGCCGCAATGAAGCCGCCGCCGAGCATGCGCTGCCCTGCTCCCTCGCCGCCATAGAGAACGCAAGCCTGTCCGGGCGACACCGCATATTCACCATCCGTGATCCGCACCACAGGGCGGTTGCCGCGCATCGCGAAAGTCGCTGGCGCAGGCAATCGTGATGAACGGATGCGCGCAAAGCAATCCACAGCACGTCCATTGAGCGCAGGCCCGAGCCAGTTCAGGTCCTCGAGATAGATGTCATGCTGGTGCAGCGCTTCGCGTGGACCAACGATCACCCGCCGCGCCGCCGCATCAAGGCGCACGACATAAAGTGGTGCTCCATCGGCGATGCCAAGGCCGCGGCGCTGGCCCACCGTATAATGGATGACGCCATCATGCCGGCCGATCACCCGGCCATCGAGATGCACGATCTCCCCGGCCTCTCCGGCATCCGGCCTGTGCCTCAGGATCACATCGGCATAGCGGCCTTCCGGAACGAAGCAGATGTCCTGGCTGTCTGGCTTCTGCGCCACTGACAGGCCAAGACTTGCCGCAACTTCGCGAGTCTCGGCCTTGCTGAGCCGCCCCAGCGGGAAGCGCAGATAGTCCACTTGTTCCTGCGTGGTGGCAAAGAGGAAATAGCTCTGGTCGCGCGACATGTCGGACGGCGTGCGAAGCTCACGGCCCTTTTCAGTGGCAACCGAATCCACATAATGACCCGTGACCAGCGCCGATGCGCCAAGATCACTTGCGCGCTGGAAAAGATCGGCGAACTTGACCGTCTGGTTGCAGCGCACGCAGGGAATGGGCGTTGCCCCTGCCATGTAGCTGTCGATGAAATTGTCGATCACCGCTTCCTTGAAGCGCGACTCGAAGTCGAGGACATAGTGCGGGATGTCGAGCATGGCCGCGACACGGCGGGCATCATGGATGTCCTGGCCGGCACAGCAGGCACCCTTGCGGCGGATGGCTTCGCCATGGTCGTAAAGCTGCAGCGTGATGCCCACCACCTGATAGCCCGCCAGCTTCAGCAGTGCGGCGGCCACCGACGAGTCGACGCCGCCCGACATGGCGCACACCACCCTGTGCCCGCCCGGATCACCGGGAAGGCCCATGGCTTCGTGAACCAGCTCCAGGATGCCGGGCTTGATTCCGCTATGGCGCAGAAGATCGGGCGTCATGGCGCCCAGATGGGGGAAATTTTGCCCAAAAGCAATGAAAGTAGCCCCCAGAACACCCCCGGCGGCCCTGAAATGTCCCGGCATGAAACAATGGTTGAGGCAAATTATATATTTGTTCACCGGGATTTAGCTCAAAATTAAGCCGGGAAGCATAGTCTGCAGGACAGAGGGCGAATGTACCCGTGAGTTTCGGGGCCCAGTGTTTGTGAGTGAGTTTGCGTATGAACGGTCAACTGCGTCCCCGCGTCAACTATGTCATCGGTCCCGATGGCAGTCCGCTCACAATTGCGGACCTGCCCCCTCCTGGCAATCACCGCTGGGTTATCCGCCGCAAGGCGGAAGTGGTGGCAGCTGTGCGCGGGGGCCTGTTGAGCCTCGAGGAAGCCTGTGAGCGCTACACGCTGACCACCGAGGAATATCTGAGCTGGCAGCGCGCCCTCGACAAGAACGGCCTCGCCGGCCTGCGCACCACGCGCATCCAGCAGTATCGCTCCTAG
>CAZUKI010000069.1:0-12547 GCA_964620785.1 uncultured Aestuariivirga sp. | reverse complement strand
GCTACGCCAAGGCCCATCAGAACTTTCTGGAACGCAACAATCCGAAGTTCCTGCAGCAAATGCCGGAACCACAGAAGTACCTGGACGGGATCGGCCAGGAGGCGGCGGAAATGTACGCGGATCTGGCGGACAGGATGCACTCGGAAGTCAACCGCAAGAAGCTGGAGTTCATGGATCGGCTGCGGGAACTGGAAGCGATTCCCGTGACGGTGGACGAAATCGTGATGAGCGAACTGATCCTGCAACCGTTGCCCACAACGTAGAGGCCGAGCGCGAGATTGCGCTCCCCGGCAACTACCGGATCACCGATCAAGACCACATTGGCGAAGGCGGGCCCAAGGCCAAGGTTGCGGCGAACCTCGAGGCTATCCGCCTGCTCAAGACACTGGAAGCCGAAGGGCGCATGGCAACACCTGCCGAACAGGCGGTCCTTGTGCGCTATGTGGGCTGGGGTGCTTTTGCCCAAGACGTCTTTGCCGACCACAAGCCGGAATGGGCCAAAGAGCGGAATGAACTCAAGGGCCTCCTAAGTATCGAGGAATACGAGAGCGCAAGGGCTTCGGTCCTCAACGCCCACTACACCAGCGCCGATGTTATCAAGGGCATGTGGGATGCCATGCTGCACCTTGGCGTCTCGCCCAATGCACGCGCGCTCGAACCTGCATCCGGTGTCGGGCACTTCCTCGGCCTTGCGCCGATCAACCTGCGCTGGACGACCACAGAACTCGACCACATCACAGGCCAGATTGCCAAGCAGCTTTACCAGGCGGCCGATGTCAACGTGCAGGGCTTCGAGACGCTCAACCGCCCCAACGGCTTCTATGACCTCGCCATTTCCAACGTACCGTTCGGTTCCTTCAACATCCGTGATACGCGCTACCGCGACCAGCACCTGATCCACGACTATTTCTTCATCCGGGCGCTGGATCTGGTGCGGCCTGGTGGCGTGGTGGCTTTCATCACCTCGTCGGGCACCATGGACAAGGTGAGCGATTCCGCGCGTTCGGAAATCATGAAGCGCGGATCGCTGATCGGCGCCATCCGCCTGCCAGGCGGCAAGAAGGGTGCGTTCGCTGGCAACGCCGGGACGGAAGTGACGACCGACATCATTTTCCTGAGCCGCAGAGGCGACCGCATTGCCGATGCCGGCCACAAGTGGAAAGACCTCAAGGAAATCCAGACGCCGGACGGGCCAACCTCGATCAACGAGTATTTTGCCGATCATCCAGAAATGATGCTCGGTGAAATGCACCTCACGGGCACCATGTACCGGGACAAGTCGCCGGTGCTTGTTGGTGACGCCACCAACCTGCAGGCCAAGATTGCCGAGGCCGCGAAACGTATGCAAGGCGATGCCATGATGCCACAGGGCGGCATGGCTCAGGAAGCAGTCCTGGCCGATGCACAGCCTGCCGCAAAGGGTGCCAAGGAAGGTGCTTACTACGTTGAGGGTGGACGCCTACTGCGCAAGGTGATCGGGGTGGCAACGGAACCCGGCCTATCCAAGGTGGACCAGGAGAAGGTGCGCTCGCTCGTTGTCATGCGCGATCTGATCAGCGGACTGCTCGATGTCAACCGCGACCGCAGCAAGGACGTGGACCAGCGCAAGCGCCTCAACAGCCAGTACGACGCTTTTGTCAAGAGGTTCGGGCCGATCAACAAGGAAGTTGTGACCGTCACGAGCAGGCTGAACAAGGCAGGCGACCCTATCATCATCACGCGCAAGCCGAACATGAGCGCGTTCTCAGTGGATCCCGACGCCTTCAAAGTGGCGGCGATAGAGAACTACGACTCTGAGACTGGCAAGGCTTCCAAGGCTGCCCTCTTCCAGGGTGACGTGGTGAGCGCCAATCCATCTGCGGAAATCAAGAATGCCGTGGACGGCATTGGCTGGTCACTCAATTCATTCGGTGAATTGAACCTGACTGCCGTGGCCGACCGGCTGGGCAAGACCAAGGATCAAATCATCGAGGAACTTGGCGAGCGCATCTACGAGAACCCGAACGGCGAGACGTGGCAACCGGCCGAGCAATACCTGTCTGGTGATGTGGTAGAGAAGCTGGAACAGGCTCACGCCGCGGCCAAGGCCGATCCTCGCTATCAGCGCAACGTCGCGGCGCTGGAAAAGGTGCAGCCGACGCCCCTGTCACGCGAAGAAATCACGGTCCCATTCGGAGCGGCATGGGTGCCTGCCTCGGTCATTGAGCAGTTCCTTGAGCAGAAGATCGGCACGACCGGCAGCGCCAAGGTGTTCCTCAACAAGGTCACGAAGCAGTTTGCCCTGGGCGGCGTGAATTTCTCCATGGAGGCGCAGACGCAATTCGGGACAGCCAAGGTCGACGTGGCGGAAATCGTCTCGCACGCGCTGGCCATGAAATCCCCGAGGGTGACGCAGAAGTTCCAGGACGCCAACGGTACAAAGGAATTGGTTGACGAGGACGCAACCCGGCAGGCGCAGATCAAAACTCAGCAGGTTCGCAAACTGTTCGAGGGAGACAGTGAAACGGGAACGCTCGGCTGGGTGTGGGAAGATGATGGCCGCGCCGAGTTGCTGGAACGGCTTTATAACCACAAGTTCAACCGTCTCGTTCCGCAGCGGTTCGATGGCTCACACCTGACGCTGCCCGGACTGGCAACACAGATCACGGACAGTTCCGGCAACCTCATTCCGTTCGAGTTGCGTCCTCACCAGAAATCTGCGGTCTGGCGCATGGTCCAGAACGGCAACACCCTGCTCGACCATGTGGTCGGCGCCGGCAAGACCTTCACGATGATTGCGGGCGGCATGGAAATGAAGCGCCTCGGGATGGTGCAGCGGCCCATGTATGTCGTGCCCAATCACATGCTGGAACAGTTCAGCCGTGAGTTCCTGCAGGCATATCCAAACGCCAACATTCTCGTGGCGCAGAAGGAGGAAATGACCAAGGCGAACCGCAAGGCTTTCGCCGCCAAGATTGCCGCCGAACGGTGGGATGGCATTGTCATTACCCATGATGCCTTCGGACGCCTGCCCCTCAGCCGAAAGGCTTATGAGGACTTCATCAAGGAAGAGATTGCCGAGATTGAGTCCGCAATCCGTGAAAGCAAGGCCCTGGCCGGTAAGGCCGATCCAACGGTGAAGCAGCTTGAGCAGATGAGGAAACGGGCGGAAGCCCGTCTCAAGGATTTGGTTGCCGAGGAACGCAAGGATAACGGCGTGCTGTTCGAGGAACTGGGCGTGGACATGCTCTTCGTGGATGAAGCGCATCTGTTCAAGAACCTGTCGTTCTATACCCAACACACGCGCGTCAAGGGCCTCGCCCAGGGCAACAGTCAGCGCGCAACTGATCTGTTCCTCAAGGTCCGGGAACTGGAAAAGACCAAGCCTGGCCGCGCAGCCATCTTCGCTACAGGCACGCCAATCTCGAACACCATGGCGGAAATGTTCACGATGCAGCGCTACCTGCAGCTTGATGAACTGGTGAAGATGGGGCTTGATCGCTTCGACGCCTGGGCGGCGACCTTCGGTGAAATCCGCACCAACATGGAATTGTCACCGGACGGCCGGACCTTCCGCGAAACCTCGTCGTTCTCCCGCTTCCGCAACCTGCCGGAACTGGTGGCTCTCTACTCCAAGATGGCAGACACCAAGACGGCGGAAATGCTCCAACTTCCCCGCCCAAAACTCAAGGGTGGCAAGCCCATCGTTGTTGAGGCCGAACCATCAGGAGCCGAAGAAGCCTATATCTCGCAGCTGGTGCAGCGCGCCGAACAGGTGCGTGGCAAGAAGGCGGAAAAGGGCGGCGACAACATGCTCAAGGTGGTGAGCGAGGGCCGCAAGGTGGCGCTCGACTACCGCCTGATCGACCCGGAATGGGGGGCACAGAACCCCACGGGCAAGGTCGCGCTCGCGGTCAATAACATCACGAGGATATGGAAGGACGGCACGAACGATCCAGTCGCCAAGGCGCAAATCGTGTTCCTCGACATGGGCGTGCCATTCTCGGAATCGAAGGTGCCGGCCAAGGTCTTGAGCGAGGCCGAGACACTGGTCGCGGACGAGACTGCCGAAGAGGTCGCCATGGAGGACAGCGAGGCCCTGCGGGCACGCTACAACCTCTATGAGGAAATTCGCCGTCAGCTTGTCGCAAAGGGCATTCCCAAGGCACAAGTGGCGTTCATCCACGAAGCCACTGACGACACCAAAAAAGCCGCCATGTTCGAGAAGGTGCGCCGTGGTGACATTCGCGTACTGATCGGCTCAACCGGCAAGATGGGCGTGGGAACCAACGTCCAGAAGCGCCTCAAGGCCATGCACCACCTGGACGCGCCCTGGAAGCCCGCTGAGGTGGAACAGCGCGACGGCCGCATCCTGCGCCAGGGCAACCTGAACCCGGAAATCGAAATCTATCGCTACATCACCAAGCGGTCATTCGACAGCTTCATGTGGCAGACGCTTGAGCGGAAGGCGAACTTCATCGCCCAAATCAAGGCCGGGGCGCGCGGCGTGCGTATCGCTGAGGACATCGATAGTCCTTTGCCGGAAGCTGCCGAATTGAAGGCGGCCGCCAGCGGTGATCCGCGCATTATGGAACACGCGGAACTGACTAAGGAAGTGCGCGACCTCGACGCACAGTTCCAATCCCATGCCCGCACCATCGTACAGGCCCGGAAGGACGCGGCACTGCGACGTGAGGAATTGGCAGGGCTGGAATCCCAATTGCCCCGGATTACGGAAGATGCGGCCAAGGTGCCGAACACCAAGGGCGATGCGTTCAAGGTTGACCTTCTGGTCGGATCCAAAGCTACTTTGACCAAGCGCGCTGAGGCGGGTGCCGCCATTGTTGAGTTCGTCCAACAACAATACAAGATCGATCCATGGCACAAGGGTTCGTTCAACGTCGCCTCGTTCAATGGCCTGGTCGTGAAATTGAACATCCGGCCTACCAGCGATGGCCCTGCCCTGTCGTTCAGCGTTCAGGGTTACAATGGCAAGGGTGACGAGTTCGGCCTTGCACCAGATCGCACGCCGGCACTCGATACAGCCATGGCAAGCCGCATGGAGCGGGAGTTGGCCGAAATCCCTTCGGTCAAGATCTACGTCGAGCATCGCATTGACGAACTGCAGAAGTCCCTGCCGAAGCTGGAAGCCCTGTCCCAGAGCGGCGCCTTCCCGAAGCAGGAACGTCTCAAGGAAGCAAAGCAACGGCTGGCAGACCTGACCAAGGCCCTAACCGCTGAGAAGGACAAGAATCCAGCACCGGGCGAGCAACTTTCCGCTCCTGTCGTCAAGGCGAACGTTGTGGGCAAAGCGCCAGTGTTCTACTCGGCACTGCTGCGCACCGTTGAAAGCCTGAAAATGGGCAAAGCCCCGGCAGCGCAATGGCTCGCCACGATCAAGAACCAGCAGGGCGTGAAGGCGGAAGAGATTTCATGGCTTGGCCTTGATGATTGGCTTCGCCAGCAGTCGGGACCGATCACCAAGCAGCAGCTGGCCGATTTCATCCGCGCCAATCAGGTGCAGGTGCAGGAAGTGTTGAAGGGCGCGAAGGGCCGCACCTTCGACACACCGCAAGCCGCCAAGGACTTTATTGCGGAACAAACTAGCCAAGACGTCGCCACGGTCGAGGACACCTACGGCTATTCCGACGATAACGACTACATCACCCTCGCCGAAAGCATGGCGCGCAAGGGACCGACCGAAGCCAGGTTCGCTCCCTACCAACTTCCCGGTGGCAAGAATTACCGCGAGTTGCTGCTGACGCTGCCGATTGGTGGATCGGCCGAATATGCCGCAGCGGAACAGGCTGCTACGGACGCCGGCAATCGCCTTGCGGACTGGCACCGCGCCATGAATGAGAAATATGGCACTCTGCGGACAAGGGACACGTTGACGGCGGATGAGCGATTGCAGTTCGATCAACTGGAACGTGAGGCGGAGCAAGCGGACAATCTTGTGGACCGGATCGGGCGTGAGAGTACCTTCATGTCAAATCACTGGGCCGAGCCAAACATCCTCGCCCACATCCGCTTCAATGAACGCACCGGATCGAAGGGCGAGCGCATCCTGTTCCTAGAGGAAATCCAATCCGACTGGCATCAGAAGGGGAGGAAGCAGGGGTACGGCGGAAAATTTTCTGTCAGCAGCAGCACGGGCCGAATTGATGATTTCTTCTTCAAAACGAGAGAGGAGGCCGAGGCCGAGATTGAGCGGCGGGAGATAGAATATCCTGACGCAATGCACCAAATCTTCGACAAGGCTAAGGGCGTTCCCGATGCTCCCTTCAAAACCACATGGCCGGAGCTGGCACTCAAGCGGATGGTGCGGTGGGCTGCCGAAAACGGCTTCGACCAGGTTTCCTGGACACCGGGGCAAGTGCAGGCTGACAGGTACGACCTGAGCAAGCAGATCGCCAGCATTGAACTCGAGGGCGATAGCGATGCTCTCTATGTGACCGCCTACAACCATAGCAACCAGAAAGTTTTCGACACCTATCCAACGTCACTCGAGAACCTCCCCAACCTCATCGGCAAGGAAGCGGCGGAGAAGCTGCTCGCACAGCGCGAAACCACACTGTTCGGCAAGCCGAAGGTCAGGAAGCTGTCGGGCCTCGACCTCAAGGTCGGCGGTGAGGGCATGATCGCCTTCTACGACAAGATGCTGGTCGACGCCGCCAACAAGCTGGGCAAGAAGTTTGGGGCCAAGGTCGAGCGCACAAGCATTCCAGGTGAGAAAAAGAACGCTGTGACCGGATGGGAAAGCACGGACGCGCGCGTAGTGGATGCCCCTGACATCAAGGCCCACACCCTGCCCATCACGCCGGAAATGCGCTCGTCGGCCATGCAGGGCGTGCCGCTGTTCCAGACTGCGGAAGGCACCGCGCCTGCGTTCAGCCCGACACGCGAGCAAGTTCGGGCGTTCGCCATCGAGGCGCGGAGGCTGACACAGCAAATCCTCAACAAGAAAGTGGTCAGCTACGCCAGCGACCGTATGCCCTACTACATCACCAAGGAAATGATGGCTGCCTGGGTGCCAAGTGAGCGGACCATCTACTACACGATGATGGCTGCACACGACATTGCAACCAATGTGGGGCACGAGTCCCTGCACGCGCTGCGTGACCTTGGGCTTATCAGCCGCGAGGAATGGACCGCCCTGGTCGCAATGACCAAGAAGTACGGGCACATCTACAGGCCAACCGGCGAGCGGCTGGCGCAGTGGCGCCGTGCCTATGTTGACCAGATGGGTTTCAGCGAAGAACGCTTTGCCGAAGCCATGGAGGAAGAGGCTGTCGCGGACATGCTGGGCGACTATGTTAATGCCCGCGAGAAGGTGACGCCGTTCGTTCGGCGGATCATCGACCGGCTCATTGAATGGGCCAATGCGATGATGGTGGCTATGAAGCTGGCTGGCATTGAGGGTCAGGCAGAGCATTTCATGGCGCAGGCCTACAAGGGCAACATCGGCCGCAGGCGGAATGTTTATGGTGAGCGGTCGTTCTACGGTTCTCGGCCGGTGGCGGCGAACGCCTCGGAACAGACCGGCGAGCGCATGTCGCTCAACGTTCCTGATGATGGTGGCGCGTTCGTGGGCGGCATTGCTCCCGAAGAGGCGGCGGACAACGCCGAGGCGGTCGCGGATCTGAAAGACCTGGCTGGCAATATCCGCCTCAGCCGCATCAAGGCACCGGACGACATCAAAGACATGCTCAGGCATGTGGCGAAAGAAGCTGACGGCTTCATGGGTGAACGCCGTGGCGTGCAGTCAAACCCGCAGACAGCCGCGCTTGCCTCCGAAATGGGCATGAGCGTCAAGGAACTTCTTGAGCGCAAAACCGGTGAGGCATGGAACGCGGAGAAGATCTTCGCGGCGCGTAGTCTGCTCTTGAAGAGTGCCAAGCGTGTTCAGGAAGTGGCCCAGATTGCGCAGCGTAGTGCCAGCCTGTCGGACCTGGCCGAGTTCCAGAAAGCCGTGCTTCGCCATCGCGCCATCCAGGAGCAAATCGCAGGGCTGACGGCAGAAGCGGGGCGAGCCCTGCAGCAGTTCAACATGATTGCTGGACAAGACTATCTGCGGGGTCTGGACGCGATCATGTCGGGCATCAAGAACCGCAAGACTGGCTTTGGCACCAACGTCAAGGGTGAAGAGGAAATCGCTAGAGAGTTGGCGCAGATGATTGCCGACCTCAACGATCCGGCGAAGATCGGCAAGTTTGTGGCTGACCTGCACAAGGCGACCATTTGGGACATGGTGCGTGAGGCATGGATCAACGGCATCCTGTCCGGGCCGCGCACACACGCCACCAACATTCTGTCGAACACGCTGACGGCGCTCTGGCAGGTTCCTGAAACGGCCATCGCTGGCGCCATTGGTTCCTTCCATGGCGGGGAGAAGGTCGAGGCGGGAGAGGCTGCGGCAAGGCTTGTCGGTCTTATCGAGGGCACGAAGGAAGGTCTTGTCGCCGCTGCGCACATGCTCAAGACTGGTGAACCGAAGGACGCGATTTCCAAGGTGGAATTGCATGAGCGCCGTGCCATCCCCGGCATTGCTGGCAGTGCAATTCGTGTTCCGTCGCGGTTGCTTGAGAGCGAGGATCAATTCTTCAAGGCGGTCAACTATCGCGCTGAAATCAACGCCCTGGCGCTGAGGCAGGCGATGGCGGAAGGCAAGAAGGGCAAGGCGCTGGCGGCGCGCGTTGCGGAACTTCGCGCCAAGCCCAGCGGAAAGATGGAAGCAAAAGCGCATCAAGCCGCGCTCTATAACACCTTCCAGACAAAGCTGGGCCGCAAGGGTCAGATCGTGATGAACTTGCGAGAAGCCATTCCGCTCGGATGGCTCATCATGCCGTTCATCCGCACGCCGGCCAACATCCTCAAGTACGCCGCCGAGCGCACACCACTTGGCCTGGCCATGCGCCCGGTGCGCGACAATCTGTCCGGGAAGAATGGGAATGTCGCAAGAGATACGCAGATTGCGCGCTTGTTCCTGGGCACGTCCGTCATGGTTGCCGTGATGAGCCTTGCTGTTGCGGGCTCAATCACGGGTGGCGGTCCAGATGATCCAGACGAAGAGCGCATTTTGCGCGCTACCGGCTGGCAGCCCTACTCCGTGAAAATCGGCGACACCTACTACAGTTATCAGCGGCTTGATCCGATTGCCCTCGTTCTGGGCGTAGCGGCCGATTTGGTGCAGATCAGCGAGCATGTGGCTGAGACAGACCTGAACAAGATTGCGTCACTCCTGGTCAACGCCATCGCCAGCAACATCAAAGAAAAGACGTGGATTTCCGGCGCCGTGGGCTTCATGGAAGCGTTCTTTTCGGGAGACGCATGGAGGCTGGACGCATGGGGCCGCAGGTTGGGCGGCTCGATTGTTCCCGCAGGCGTTGCACAGGTAGCGCAGTGGATGGATCCACAGCTGCGGGAAGCGCGAACTCTGGTTGATACGATCAAGTCGAGGTTGCCAGGCTACTCGACGAGCCTGACGCCGAGGCGCGATGTCTTTGGCGTTCCAATTGTGCGCGAAGGTGCGCTTGGGCCAGACCTGTTTTCCTCAATTGCGCTCTCGACGGAAAAGGACAATCCGGCAGCCAAGGAAATGCTGGCGCTGCAATACTACCCATCGATGCCGAACCGGATCGTCATGGGGCACAAGCTGACGCCTGAGCAATATGACCGCTATCTCGAGATTTCCGGCTCAATGGCCAAGGAACGTCTGCTTCGCCGCATGAAGTTGGAAAGCTGGCGCCTCATGGACGACGACCGCAAAATCGACACGATCAAGGACGTGTTCACGGAAGCGCGGCGCATCGCCCGCGAGCGCGTGAAGCGGGAATGGCCGGAACTCCGCAAGAAGGCGGACGGCGAATAGCTCGAAAAACCGTTTCTGGATTCTGTAACCTGCCGTCATTCACAAGCCACGAGAGGGCTACGGCAGATGAACCAAGAACAGGTGCGGGCAGCAGCCGAGAATCCGTGGACGGTCATGTTGTCGCGCGTGTCGAACATACTCGCCATGCCTCTCATTCCGCTGGCGTTCTGGATTGCCACCCAGTTCATCAGTAACCAGATCGCCCCCATGAAGGCGGCCGTCGATGATCTTACTCGCAAGGTTGACGCCATCCAGGGCGATTTTGGCAAGGTGTCGTTGCGCGTCGACAATCTGGAAGAGGCGCGGCAACTCAAGGAACTGATCGACCAGCGCCAGGACATCTACATCGAAGAAAACAAGAAGTCCTTCGACAAGATTCAGGACAGCCTGGACAAGTTGGCAACCGCAGTCACCGAGTCAGCAAATCGGCGTTCGTCCATCGACGACATTCCGGCGTGGGCAGGCCCGGTGCAAAGATGAAAATGCTGATCCTCGCCGCCCTGGCCGTCCTGATGTCGGCTCCTGCACAGGCCCAGCAGGTGTGCACCATGCGCACCGACCTCATCAAAATGCTCAACGAAAAGTATCTGGAGCAAGCCATCGGTCAGGGCCTCATCGGCGAAAGGGCGATGCTCGAGGTCTATGTCTCCGAAAAAGGCACTTTCACGGTCGTCTCGTCCTTCCCCAACGGCGTGGCCTGCATCATCGCGGCCGGCAACAACTGGCAGGTCATGAAGCCGGAGCGAGGCACCAAGACATGAGGTGGGTGCTTTTCTGGATCATCGGCGCCCTTCTCGTCCTGAGCGCCTTTGCGCTGACTAGGCAGGCGAGCGCGCACACGATCCATTGGCCTGACGGGCAGAGTTTCAGCTTTGACGGTACCAACTGCTGCAACGGCGTGGACTGCGATGCGGCTCCGATTGACGCCATCAAGGAAGTGGCTGGCGGCTACCAGGTCGATTTCTGGCGGGGCGGACGGCACTACCGCGATTTCGTTTCATCTACCTCCAACATGGTCAAGATGAACCCGTTCGTTGATCGGATCATGATTTGCGTCCGTGACTGGGACTGGCACCCGCGGGCCAAGGAGGACAACCACACCATTTACAAGGTCGGCTGCATCTGGCCGATCAAGCCCACAACCTGAGTAACCGGCCATGAAATCGATCACCGCAAAGATGCTCGCCAGCCTCTCCGCCAAGGAACGGGCTTCCTTCATGGCGCCATTGGCGGCGGCAATGAACGAGTTCTTCCCGGCATACGAGATTACGACTGAGTTGAGGATTGAGCATTTCCTTGCCCAGGCGCTGCATGAGAGTGACGGTTTTCGCACGCTCGAAGAGTATGCCAGCGGTGACGCCTATGACACGCGCACGGATCTGGGCAATACTAGGGCGCGCGACGGTGATGGTCGGCGCTTCAAGGGTCGGGGCATCTTCCAGACAACCGGTCGCACCAACTATGCGGCGGCGGGCAAAACCATGGGCTTCGATGCCATCGCGCATCCTGAGTGGCTTGCCCAGCCTCGGTATGCGGTCTGGTCGGCGTGCATCTACTGGAAGTCGCGCAAGCTGAACGCACTGGCCGACAAAGACGATGTGAAGGCCATCACCCGCAAGATCAACGGCGGCTACAATGGCCTCGAGGACCGCGTTCGCTACCTCGCCAAGTGCCGCGCCGTGATCGGCCGGCAGGACGACACGGTTGCAACACTGCGCGCCAATGGCTCGGAAACGATCAAGGTGGCGGACACGCTCAAGATCGGCAGTGGTGCGGTCATGGCCGGCAGCGCGGCCACTCCTGCGCTGGAGTATTTCGAAACGACCTCCGACTGGTTTTCTCGGTTCAGCTACGCCCTCGATCCCTTCAAGGAATACTTGGGCTGGCTGTTCAATCGGCCTTGGCTGCTGCTCACCATCGCCGGCGCGGTGATCTTCTATCTCGCCTGGCGCCTCACCAAGACGCGCCTCGAAGGCCACAAGGCGGGTAACATCGCATGATTGCCTTGCTGCTTTCGCTGGTCGCGCCGCTAGTTCCATATCTGGCGCCAGCCCTGAAAGTCTGGCGCTTCGTCTCGCCGCTTGCCTCATGGCTGTGGCGGGCCGTGCTGACCTTCATCGCCACGCCATCCAACCTCGTCATTGCCGCCCTGCTCGTCGCCTCTGCCTATGGCTTCGGGCATTTCAAGGGGCGCTGGGCGGAACGGGCGGTCTGGGAAGCGCGGATCGAGGAAGAGCGCCAGCTGCAGGCCCGCGTGACGGCCGCCCAGGACGCCAAGGCCCTCAAGGACATTCAGGAGTTAACCGATGAAATCACCATCATTCAGGGGCAGATCGAGGAATACCGCGCTGCGGCGGCTGCTGATCCCAACGCTTCTCGCATTTGCCTCGGTGGCGATAGCGGGCTGCGGATCAACAAAGGTCGTAAGGGGAAACCTTGAGACGCCGGCGCTGGTGGCGCTTGGCGACCAGGTAAAGGCCCGCTGCGGCTACATTCCCCAAGTCTGGCCCGCCCAGGACTCCTACTCCCAGCTTGAGGTTGAGCAGTTGGTGCAGCGCGATGCAGCTGACACCCGGGCCTGTGCCTCGACCTCCATCCGCTATGTCGATCGCATCAGGGCCCGTGACCGGGAATTGCAGAAGGCCGTCCGATGAAACTCGACTGGGCGGACATCGGGATCCACGCGGCAATAGCGGC
>CAZUKI010000068.1:10672-12566 GCA_964620785.1 uncultured Aestuariivirga sp. | reverse complement strand
CCAGCATTGACTGGTCAGTGATCAATCTGTGGCTCGGCCCCGGCGCGCATATCGTTCACTATCCTGTCGCCAGGGAACAGAGAATCAACATCGTTGCCACGGCCGCAAATGGCGTGGCGCTGGCTTCGGCCCATGCCCGCTCGTGCCGCGCCGTACAGGACCTGATCGCGTCAGTCACAAGCTGGCTGCCATGGCCGGGCCGCTATGTGCCACCACTGCCGCGCTGGCGCCACGGGCGCATGTTGCTGCTCGGCGATGCCGCCCACGGCACCCTGCCCTTTCTCGCCCAGGGTGCGGCGATGGCCCTTGAAGATGCGGCCTGTGTCAGGAGCAACGGCGCCACCATTCTTCTTCCAGACCGCGGCCCAGACCCCGCGTGGGAGGAGCGCCGCAAGCGCACCACACGTCTGCACACCGAAACGCTGGGCATGCTCAGCTACTATCACGCCACAGGCCAGCAGCGGCATTTGCGCAACCTCGCCCTTGGCTTGCTGCCCGCCAGCCTGGTTTTGGCGCGCAATGGCTGGATTTACCGCGGCTAGCGGCGGCCGCAAGCAGCAACGCAATGCGGCAAATGGCGATGGCCGCCCAAACGGACGGCCACCACCAACATGGAATGTGAATTCTTAGTAGTTGGGGCTGCTGCTGCGCTGATCGCGGCTTCGGGTCGATTTCGACTTGTCATTGCGCTCGAGACGCGGAATGTTGTCAGTGCTGACAACGATCACATGGCAGCGCCTTCCATTTGTATAAGTCAGGCAGGCCACGGCCTTGCTGCAGTTCTTGCCGGCAAGCTTCTGGCTGCCAAGGAAGCGGCCGTTCTCCATCTTGGCCTCGCAACACGTGACCGTCTTGCCGCGTGAACCGCTGGCGCACTGGTCGAGTTGCATGGTTGTCCGGGCCTCGGCACCGGTTGATGTCATCGTCATCGCAAGCATGATGCCGGAAACTGCGGCAAGGCCCGTGGACATCAGGAAAGTCTTGGTCATGGGTATCCTCATTTGTCTTGGGCGATCGTGATTGATCGTTGCAGGCAAGATGACGAAATTGTGATGAGCTTGCCTTGAACAACCGCTTCACCAACCGTTCATGCGGCCTGATCCGGCCTGATCCGGCCTGATCCGGCATGATCCGGCGCCCGATCTCTCGCGTAATGTGCGCAAATGGAGAAAATGACATGAGAACAGTCAAGATTGCGGCCCTATCGGTTTCCCTGGCACTTCTGCTGGCGCCCGCCACCCCGGTATTTGCAGCCGGCGGTAACAGCGGCGGAAACTCCAACTCCAATTCCGGGTCTTCGACGCCTTCGCCCAAGAAGATCAAGTGCAAGAAGAAAGAGGAAGTGGCCAAGCTTGTGACTGTTGACGGCCAGCAGGTCTGGAAATGCGTCAAACGCACCGCGGGCCTTCTCAGCGACGATGAGCTTTACGAACAGGGCCGCCTGCTCGCCAAGGAAGGCGAATATGAATGGGCGCTCGATGTCTTCTCGACGATCAAGAACCAGGACGACCCCAGGGTCTTGAACTACATCGGCTACAGCAACCGCAAGGCGGGGCGGCTTGAAACCGGCTTTTCCTATTATCGCAAGGCCCTCGACATCAATCCGGACTTCGTGCTCGCGCGTGAATATTACGGAGAAGGCCTGGTTGCCGCCGGACGTGTTGACCTGGCCCGCGTCCAGCTTGATGAAATTGCCAAGCGCTGCGGCACGCACTGCGAGGAATTTGTCGATCTCTCGAAGGTGATTGACAGCGTCAGCAACTGAGGATCAAGGCTTCGGGGGCGTCAGCCATTTAACTGTGCTGCGCCCCCAGCGGCCCTTGCCGAGAATGCGGGCAAGGGCGGGAAGCAGCACATCGCATTCCTCTTTCAGGTGCCACGGCGGATTGACCAC
>CAZUKI010000068.1:5700-10572 GCA_964620785.1 uncultured Aestuariivirga sp. | reverse complement strand
GCATAGTTGCTGGCGAGCGTTGCCCGGTCCTGCGGATGCAGTTCATTGAGGACGATGCGGTCCTCGCGCCGCATCATCCGCACGGCGATCTCCGGTGATCCAAGATAATGGCGCAATGGTCCCGCCCTGTTGGCGCTCCGCAGCAGCGCCAGAAATGGTTCCAGCAAGTCGCCTTCCTCGGGCGAGAGGCGCGCCTCCATCAGCAGGCCAATGCCCTCACGCCATTCTCCGGTCTTGAAGGCTTCGGGGCCAGAGAGGTCATAGCGGCCGATGCCGGCATGGGCATCAAGCAGGCGGAAAGGCTTGTCCTTGGTGGTCATGTAGTTGAGCACGCGCGCAAGCACCGCATGTTTCAGCGTGTCACCATGATTGCCGGCGTGAAAGGCGTGGCGGTAGTTCATCGGGGTTTCAAAGCGGGACCGTAGGCCAAGGTCAAGTGAGGCAACCTCAAGGTCGGCGCCCGGCAGCTCTTAACCCTCTACTAACCTAAAGGGTCCAAGTCTCTATGAGGATTTTAGCCGGAGGAACTGCAATGAAGCTGGCACTTGCCGTCTTGCTGATCTTCACACTGCCCGTCCAGGCGCCCGCTCTGGCAGAAGAGTTGTCGCCCTGGTTCGGTTCACAGGAGGGAACGCCGTTTCAACTTGAGATGGCGAGTGTACCCACGCAGTCCGGGCGGCCTGCGAAAGAGTCCCGCTTGGAACCCAATTGTGAGCGCGGCATTTGCCCGGGCACGGTTAAACTTGCTATTGAGGAAACACAGGGCCTGGCTGCGGCTCCCTAATCTCGCCACAAGCCGGGGTCATGTGTTTCGGGGGAGACTGGACTTATGAAGGCACTACAGACCACTTTCGTTGCAGCGGCAGCGCTTGCGCTTGCCGGTTGCTCAAGCATGAACTTGTTCAAGGATTCACCATCACAGTCGAGCACGCCGGACCTGGCGCCGAGCGACACCCTGGATGAACCATTCGCCAATTCGCCACAGGGCCTGAGCGCCAGCGAAATCCGCAAGGTCCTGTCGGGCAAGAGCTGGCGCTGGCAGGGCTCAAAGCTCAGCGGTGTCACCCTTTATGCCGATGACGGCAGTTCGCTCATTGAAGTGACGGGAAAAGGCACCACCACCGGAAAATGGGAAGCGCGTGACGGCCAGCTCTGCGAATCGGTCGCCCCGGCACCCTTCCTGCCAAAGGGCCTTCCCATGAAGTGCCAGCCCATGTCGGGCTCCGGCAACACCTACAAGGTCGGACAGGCAACCTTTACCCTGGCCTGAGCGTTCATCGTTCTACACAGTTCAGCCTTATTCACTCCACGGTTCCGCCGCGAGATTTGCCTAAGCGTGACGTTATGAACGATAACAGCAACATACGGGGCACATTGCAGTCCCAAAAGCCCGCCCTTTGGTCGCGCCGGCACGTCCTGCTGGCAGGTCTTGCCGCATCCGCCGCCCTCACTTCGCCCGCCTGGGCCATCGAATCGCTCTATGGCGACGATGGTGATGACCGCGACCCGGCGCTGCTCCCGCCACCTGAATCGCCAGTCGACTATCCCGTGGAGCCTGAGGATCTCAGCAAGATCCCCAAGCAGTTCCACCGCCAGATGGTCGCCTGGAACGGCGACCAGCAACCGGGGACGATCATCGTCGATCCGCAGAAGCGCTTTCTCTACCTTGTGCTCGACTCCGAGACGACCGCGATGCGCTATGGCGTCGGCGTTGGCCGTGCCGGTTTTGCGTGGTCCGGTGATGCTGTCGTCCAGATGAAGCGCCGCTGGCCACGCTGGGTGCCGCCCATGGACATGATCGACCGTGATGACCGCGCCAAGAAGTGGGTGAACGGCATGCCGGGTGGCCCGGAAAATCCGTTGGGTGCTCGCGCGCTGTATCTGTTCTCGAACGGCGAGGACACGCTTTACCGCATTCACGGCACCAATGAGCCCGAATCAATCGGCAAGGCCATGTCGTCGGGCTGCATCCGCATGCTGAACCAGGACATCGAGGAACTGTTCCTCCGCGTCGAGATTGGCACGCGGGTCATCGTGTTGTCGGAGGGGTCTGACCGTGGCCTTTACACGTCAGCCCTCTAGCTTGCAGCACATGCTGCTCTGTGGCATTGGCATGACGGAGAGGCCCTCTCGAGCACGATCAGCAGAAGAACCACCGGTTTGACCTCCGGTCGTGCTCTGAACCTGTGAATCGATCACGTCAGTCAGGCTTGAAAGCAATGTTCAAATCTGGCCGTGAACTTGGATGAGACGGAATTGAGCGTAGCGAGATTTCTCATTGTAGCGGCGTGCATTGCCCTGGCTGCCTGCGCCACCGGGCCGAAGGGCGTTCGCATCACCAATGGCGGCACCTCGGCCTCCTCGGCAACACCGGGTGAAACCATCCGCGATCTCTCATCGTCGGACATCAGCCAGCGCATTGTCGGCAAGACCTTCCAGTACACCCGCAGCAACGGCAACGGTTTCATCACCTACAATGCCGATGGCACATTTGATTTCCAGGATGATACCAAGGGCGCCGGCAAGGGCCTCTGGTCGGTGCAGGGCACTGAGTTCTGCGAAACCTTTGGCGAAGGCGCACCAAAGGAGTGCGGCACCTTCAAAACCACCGGGGACGCCTATTTCGCCGCCAAGTCTCGCCTCGTTGAAATGAAGGTCTGAGCCGGCCTCAGCCCTGCAGGAAAGGATTGCCGGCACGCTCGTCGCCAATGCGGCTTGCTTCGCCATGTCCCGGCAGGAACACCACCTCATCGCCCAGCGGCAGCACCTTCTCGCGGATCGACTGGAGCAGTTGCTGGCTGTCGCCACCCGGAATGTCGGTGCGCCCGATCGAGCCACGAAACAGCACATCGCCCATCAGGGCGAAGTTCACATCCTTGCAGAAATAGACGATGGAGCCCGGAGAATGTCCCGGCGCCTCCACGGCGCGGAAGGCATGGCCACCGATCTCGACCTCGTCACCATCGGCCATCCACTGGTCGGGCTCGATGACCCGCGCCGTCAACATGCCGAAGCGCGCGCCTGATTGCGGCAGCCCATCCAGCAGGAACTTGTCGTTGCGGTGAGGCCCGATCACCGGCACGCCCAGCACCTCCTTGAGTTCTGCTGCACCTCCGGCGTGGTCGATATGGCCGTGGGTAAGGATGATCTTGTTGATGCTGAGCCCCGTCTTCCGGATGGCATCGCGGATCACTTCAATATCGCCACCGGGGTCCACCACCGCGCCAACCTTGGTTGCGGCATGGAACACCAGCGAGCAGTTCTGCTGAAAAGGTGTCACCGGGATGACCGCCACCCTGAAATGCTGTGGCTTGCTGTCTGCCTCTGTCATGGCCGGCACGCATAGCTAGCCCCCCTTGAGGGAGCAAGGGCCTTCGTCTACCCACGGCCCCATGACAATCCGGGCTGAAACAATCGACGTCAGGACAATCCTGATCACCGCATTGGCGACCGTCGGCATCTGCGATGTCGCCTTTGGCCTGACATTGCAATTGCAGCCGTTGCTCATGGAGGCGCGTGGCATCCCGGCCTGGCTCATTGGCCTCAATGCCACCATGGGCGCCATCGGCATTCTGGCAATCGGTCCGTTCCTGCCCCGAATCGTAGCGAGGTTCGGCAGCAAGCGTGTGGCCGCCGTTGCCATCCTGGCGATCCTCGCGACATTGCTTGCCATGCCTGCCGTGACGCCGCCCTATTGGTGGTTTCCCCTGCGCTTCGTCGTCGGCATGGCCATCGGCTCACTGTTCGCGGTGAGCGAAACCTGGATTCTTTCCATCGCCACCGAGGAGAACCGTGGCCGCCTCATGGGCATCTACACGTCGGTGCTTTCGGTGACCTTTGCCACAGGCCCCATGATCCTTCCTTTCACCGGCATCGAAGGCTGGCTGCCGTGGCTCATCTGCGCCGCCTGCGTGGCCATGGGCCTCATTCCACTTGCCACGATCAACGCGCCGGAAGTTTCGGAACAGGGTGGCGAGGGCCGCTTCCTGGAAGTGCTGGGCCGCGCCCCGCTGCTGTTCGCCTGCGTTGCCGCCGCAACACTGTTCGACAGCATCCTGATTTCCTTCTTCACGATCTTTGCCGAGCGCAACGGCACCGAGTTCGCGCGCGCAAGCTGGTTGCTGGCAGCCGGGATCATCGCCGGCGTTGCCCTGTTCTATCCCATCGGCATGCTGGCGGACCGCTGGTCAAAGCCCGGCACCGTGATCCTCACCTCTTCGCTCACCATCGCCACGGCATTGGCCCTTGAGCCCCTTCTCCCGACGGTATGGGCCTGGCCGCTGGTCGTTGCCTTCATCACATCTGCGTTCGGCGTTTATGTCGTTGCCCTTGCAGTGATCGGGGACATTTTCAAGGGCAAGGACATGGTGGCGGCTTCCGCGGCCGTTGCCGCCATGTGGGGGGTGGGCGGCATCATTGGCCCTCCGGTCGCCGGAAATCTCATCGACACCTACGGAATCAACGTCTTTCCTGCCGTGCTGGCGGCAATCTATGCCCTCGTCGTCATCGCCATTTCCCTTAACCGCTTTCAGATTTCCAGGCAGCCGTGACGGCCGGGCCCTTGCAAGTGCAAGCCCGCACATGATCAATTGCCGCCATGCCTGCAGCCACTGAACTCCAGACCATCCGTGATGTCCTGCGCTATGCCGTAAGCCGGTTTCGCGCCGAAAAGCTCGTGCATGGCCACGGCGCCACCACGGCACTGGATGAAGCCGCCTTCATCATCCTGGAAAGCCTGTCGCTGCCAGTTGACGACATCAATCCCTGGCTCGATGCCCGCCTCACCCGCGCCGAGCTCGGCAAGCTTGTCAGGCTGATTGAAAAACGCATCAAGACGCGCAAGCCCGCCGCCTATCTCCTCAAGAAGACCTA
>CAZUKI010000068.1:0-5600 GCA_964620785.1 uncultured Aestuariivirga sp. | reverse complement strand
CCCGCTCCTACATCGGTGAGCTTCTGGTGAACGGTCTTCTCGATGCATCCGGCACACCCATCATCGATCCCGGCAGCGTCACATCGGTGTTGGATCTCTGCACCGGCTCCGGTTGCCTCGCGGTACTGGCATCGAACCTCCTGCCCGATGCGGCAATCGATGCCACCGACCTGTCGCAGGATGCTCTCGCCGTGGCCGCCATCAACATCCGCAACTTCGATCTTTCCAGCCAGGTGACATTGCACAAGGGCGATCTCTTCGGCCCTGTCGCGGAAAAATCCTATGACCTGATCCTCGCCAACCCGCCCTATGTGGCGGCAGCCGAGGTCAAGGCCTTTCCCCCGGAATACCGGAAGGAACCGCAGCTCGCCCATCTCGGCGGACAGGACGGCCTCGACATCGTGCGCCGCATCCTGAAGGAAGCACCGAGGCATCTCAATTTCGATGGTGTGCTGATCTGCGAGATCGGCACCGGCCGCGATATCATCGAGGCTGAGTTTCCAGACCTTGAGCTGCTCTGGCTTGATACCGAAGAAAGCTTCGGAGAGGTCTTCCTGCTCAAGAAATGAGACCCGAGTTCTTCTTGAAATTGTCCCAGATCTGGCGTGTCTGCCGCGCCATCGACGGCATCAGCGGATAGCATTCGCGCTTGAGCCGGGCATATGCGTCCGGGCCATTTTCCTGCTCCAGCATCGCAATGTAACCGGGAAGCGACGACCAGCCCTCGACCGTCTGCGGCGTGAATTCACAATGAAACTGCGTGGAGAGCGCATGGCCATCAATCGCCAGGGTTTGCACGGCAGTGTTTGCCGATGCCGCCAGCACCTGCGCGCCCTGTGGCGCCCGCTTCACTTCGGCGCCATGCCATTGCATGACCTTCATGGAGGCAGGAAGCCCCGCAAGGTTGCGATGCCCCTTGCCATCCTCCGTCAGCGTCACGTCAAAGACACCAACCTCGCCCTGCTCTGCCGGCGCAACTTCGCCGCCCAGCGCCGTGGCCAGCAATTGATGGCCAAGGCAGATGCCGAGATAGGGCTTGGCCTTGTCCCACACCCATTCGCGGATGATCGCCTTCTCCGTGGCGAGCCAGGCATGTTGCTCTTCCTGCCAGGTGTTCTGGGCCCCGCCCAGCACCATCATCAGGTCGAAACCATCCAGCGAAGGAACGTCCTGCCCTTCGAAGATGCGAACAGAAGTGGGCAGGATGCCGTCCTCGGCGAACCAGTCGAGGAAACGTCCGGCATGGTCATGGTCCATGTGCTGGATAACGAGTGCTCTTTTCATTCAGCGCACCTCGGGCATGATGAGTTCACGGGCCTGGCATTGCCTTGCTTCATTGCGCCCGCATGGCGTGAACTGGCCCTGGCGGTCAAGGCAAATCCGGACTTCGGCAAGCCGGGCACTGTCGCGTGCATTTCCGCATTGCACGGAAATCATGTCGGAGGTCAGCGCCTTGTTGCTGAGCGTCAGGTCGCGCACCAGTTGCGCAGGCGTGGTGCGGATTTCCTGCGTGGGAGAAAGATAGCGCGCCGGGATGCGCAACCCCTCGCGCACCTGGCGGATCGCCGTGAAATACTGGCGCTGCGAGAGCCCGCTGCATGTGCCATGCTTGCGCCATTCATGAATGATGAGCCGCTTTGACGGCATCAGGTCCATCATCGCATCAATCTGTTTCTGCGACACCCAGCTTTCGGACGTGCGGCACGACTCCGGCCAGCCCTGGGCATATTGCGGCCACAACCCATGCACCACGAAGGCATAGCGGCGCCCCGGCGAACATTGCGCGGCATCGTCCCGGCCCGCCTGCGATGCACAGAAGCTCGGCGACCACGACAGCGACAGGACATAGTAATCAAATCTGCCGGCCCTGTTGTCGCGCGCCGATGCAACGCCCAATGCCGCGCCAACCACAGTGACAAGAACAAGGATTGTCAGGAAGAACCGCGACACGTTCTGCCTCACAGGAGCTGCAGGTTGCTGGCCTGCTGCCCCCGGCCCTTGGGATCATCAATGACTTCGAAGGAGATTGCCATGCCTTCCTCGAGATAGGGCACGCCTGCCCGCTGCACTGTAGAAACATGCACGAACACATCCCGCCCGCCATTGTCGCGGGAGATGAACCCGAAACCCTTGTCGCGGTTGAAGAACTTGACTTTGCCAGCCTCGCGCATGGCATTGCCCTATCACGCCGCGGGCTGCCGTGCAAAATCCCTGCCCGCCCCGGAGAAGTTCACTTGCTGACACGCAAGTCCTTGGCTAGCCTGCCCCCAACCGGGATTAAAAAATGAAACTTCTCTTTGGCTTCTTGGCGGCACTTTCCTTGTCCATATGCGGTGCTGCAGCCAAGCCGGCGGATACCACCAAGTACCGCTACTACACCATCACTGGAAAGAACCCGGCCGACATCTACCTCGCCATGGTCAGGCGCGGGCCCGACGTCAATGGCATCAATGCCTATGCTTCGACCCTTGCGACAACCAGCCAGTCGGGCCGCCTCGTCCAGGGGAAGACGTGCCGCATCGATGGCTATCAGGTGAAGATCGACTTCGTCATCAATCTCCCGCGTCTTTCGCGCGAAGATGCCCTCACCGGCCAGACGCTCGCCAAGTGGAACCAGTTCAAAACATTCCTCAAGGCCCATGAGGAAAAGCACCGCACAATATGGCTGGGTTGCGCCAAAGGTCTGGAAGCCAGGATCAGGAACCTGAACAGCACCTCCTGCTCGGCCCTCGACAAACAGGCGGGCGCCCTCTTTTCGAAAATGCGCACCGACTGCCAGAAGAAACATGCAGCCTTCGATGCCGCAGAACAAAGACGGCTGTTGAGCCACCCCTTCGTCAAGCTGGTCTTTGGCAGTCGCGCCAGGCTCGCCGGAACGAACTAGCGGGCAGGCTTCAGCACCCGCCCCGCCACCGCATCGAGCTTTGCCACCAGCGCTGCGTCGCGCTTGTCGGGCGCCGTCATGATCGCCCCGTCGAGCGCCCGGTCGGAACCGATCGGGCATGGCGGATGCTCGCGCGGGAAGGCTTGCGCCAGGGCCAGGATGAACTGCCGCGCCTTCTCGCCGTTTCCCTTCATGGTGGCCATCACCTGCGCGACATCGACCGCGTCATGGTGCGGGTGCCAGGCATCGAAATCGGTGACCATCGCCACCGTCGCGTAGCAAAGCTCGGCCTCGCGGGCGAGCTTGGCCTCCGGCATGTTGGTCATGCCGATGACTGCCGCACCCCATGAGCGATGCAACTGCGACTCGGCCTGTGTTGAAAACTGCGGTCCTTCCATGACCACATAGGTGCCGCTTTCGGCGCATGGAATATTGCAGGATTTCAAAGTCTTGATGGCAAGTGTTGCGAGATTGGGCGAAACCGGGCTGGCGAAGGCGACATGGCCCACCAAGCCACTGCCGAAGAAGCTCTTGGCCCGGTCCGTAGTGCGGTCGATGAACTGGTCCACCACAACGAAGGTGCCCGGCGTCAACTCCTCGCGCAGTGATCCCACCGCCGACAGCGAGATCAGGTCGGTAACACCCGCACGCTTCAGGACGTCGATGTTGGCCCGGTAGTTGATGCTGGTTGGCGACTGCACATGGCCACGCCCGTGCCGCGGCAGGAACACCACCGGAAGCCCGGCGATCATGCCGCGCCGCACTTCGTCGGAAGGCTCACCCCACGGGCTCTCGATGCGCTCCCAGCGAGCGTCATCCATGGGAACGTCATAGACTCCCGAACCGCCGATGATACCAAGGACTGCTGTCGTCATGATCCACCTACAACGAAAAAGGGGGCTCTCGACAAGCCCCCTGCTTCAAATCATCTTTTCCGAAACTCAGTGCTGGTCGGCCCAGACGCGCTTCTTCACGAGATAGAGCAGCACCGTGAGGACGGCGAGATAGACCATGACCATGAAGCCCGTGGACTTGCGTTCTTCCATCTTGGGTTCTGCCGTCCACGCCAGGAAGGCCGCGACGTCGGTTGCCATCTCGTCGACCGTTGTCTGATAGTCGTCCGGCTTGTCGTCATACTTGACCTGCCCGGCGGTCAGCGGCGGCGCCATGCCCATCCAGTGTCCGGCGGTGAAGTAGGGGTTGTAGTGCTTGCCCTCGGGCTGTTCGGCCTTCAGTTCTGCAGTTGGTTCCTCGAAGCCCGTCAGGATCGAATAGACATATTCAGGTCCACCGATGCCGTTGACGAGCTGGTTGAAGGTTCCATACCAGCCGGCACGCGCCTTGGTGATGAGTGACAGGTCCGGCGGCAGGGCCCCGCCATTTGCATTCTTCGCCGCCTCTGAATTCGGGAACGGCGATGGGAAACGATCGGAAGGAACGCCGGCCCGGTCAAACATGGCGCCCGATGAATCCGGACCATCCTGCACGGTGAAGCTCGCCGCAAGTGCCTTGACCTGCTCTTCCGTGAAGATGCCGCCTTCCGCCAGGTTGCGGAAGCTCACGAAATGCAAGGAATGACAGTTCGAGCAGACTTCCTTGTAAACCTTGTAGCCGTGCTGCAACTGCTGCCGGTCGAAGGTTCCGAACGGCCCCTCGAAGGAGAAGCTGATGTCCTTGGCGTCCTTCTGGCCCGTTGCCGAAAAGGCTGGTGCGGAAACCAGTGCCAGTCCGGCGAGGGTGACCCCGGCTAGGGCGAGTGATGCAAGTTTCTTCATGGGTCTTCTCCGGATCACTCAGCGGGCGCCAGCTTGGCTTTTGTCTTGGACAGCACGTCATCTGAAATCGATGACGGCAGCGGCTTCGGGTTTTCCAGCAATCCGAGCAACGGCAGGATCACCAGGAAATGCAGGAAGTAATAGGCGGTCAGGATGCGCGCCCAGATCACGTAAGATCCTTCCGGCGGCTTGGAACCAAGGTAGCCGAGGCCCACGCAGACGGCGGCGAAGATCCAGAAGAACCACTTGAACATCGGCCGGTAGGAACCAGAACGCACCCGTGAGGTATCGAGCCACGGCAGCGCGAAGAGGATCAGGATCGAACCGAACATGGCGATGACGCCAAGCAGCTTGTCGGGAATGGCGCGCAGGATCGCGTAGAACGGCAGGTAATACCATTCCGGCACGATGTGCGATGGCGTCACCAGCGGATCGGCTGGCTGGTAGTTGATGGCATGGCCCAGGTAGTTGGGCTGGAAGAACAGCCAGAAGGCAAAGAACAGCAGGAAGGCGGCAATCGCGAAGCCATCCTTCATCGTGTAGTAGGGATGGAACGGCACCGTGTCCTGTCCGCTCTTCACGGAAATGCCGGTCGGGTTGTTGTTGCCCGGCACATGCAGCGCCCAGATGTGCAGGCCAACCACGCCGGCCAGCACGAAGGGCAGGAGATAGTGCAGCGAGAAGAAGCGGTTCAGCGTCGGGTTATCGACCGCGAAGCCGCCCCACAGCCAGGTGGTGATCGACTCGCCGAAGAACGGAATGGCCGAGAACAGGTTGGTGATGACCTTGGCACCCCAGAAGCTCATCTGGCCCCACGGCAGCACATAGCCCATGAAGGCGGTCGCCATCATGATCAGGTAGATCACGACGCCGATCATCCACAGCACTTCGCGCGGCGCCTTGTAGGAGCCGTAATACATGCCGCGGAACATGTGGATGTA
>CAZUKI010000067.1:0-12609 GCA_964620785.1 uncultured Aestuariivirga sp. | reverse complement strand
CGAAGCCAAAGACGCTGCGCCGCATCCTCAAGAACCCGCTGGCAGACCCGTTCCAGCGCCAGTCCGCACAGTTTGAATTGCCGGATTTTGTGCCCCTCCAGCCGGTTGCAGCCGGTGCCGCGCCTGTCGCGGAGCCTGTGGAGGAGCGCGCCGAAATGCTGGTCGAGGCGCCGGTCGAAGTTCAGGCCGAAACTCAGGCCGAGGTTCAGGCCGAGGCTCTGGCCGAAGCGCCAGTCGCTGAAGCACCGGTCCGTCCAGAACTGCCGTCCTTTGCGCCCGAGCTTCCGCCTCTGGCCGCTACCACAGCGCCCGGCGCAACGGAAGAAGCCGCCGAGGACACCATTGTATCCGAAAGGGTCGCGGCAGAACCCGAAGCACGGACAGAGCCTGAACCCGAACCTCTTCCTGACATTGAGGCGGCGTTTGAAAGCCTGCCTGCGGCCGAGAATGATCTGGACGCCGTCTCCGAGCCGGAAGCGAAAATGGCCGCCGAGCCAGTGCTCGCGGACGAGCCTCCCTTTGCCGAAACCGTGCAGGCCGAAATCGTGCGGGCCGAAACCGTGCTGGATGACGTCATGCAGGCCGAAGCCTTGCAGGGCGGCGTTGCTGAGGAATTCAGAGCAGAAGAGTCGGAACCGGAAGCCTTTGCCGCGGCCGACCTGCAAGAGGAGACCGAGCCGGAAGCGCCCGTGTTGGCCCACGAGCCTGTACTTGAGGCCGAAGCCGAAATCGGCCCGGAACACGATGCCAGCCTTGAAGCAGGCACACCGGAGATCGACGCCGAAGCCGACTTTCAAGCTGAGCCTGGCATTGAGGCCATGGCCGAGACGCCCGAAGTCCCCGCAGCGGAGACCATCGTCGAACGCCAGCATGCCCAGCTTGGCCACACGCCGCCGACACCGGCCGAAAGCGCCATAGACGCCGCCCGCAAGGAACACCTGTCGCGCAAGGAAGCGCTGGAACTCGAAATTGTCTGGCGCTCGCTTCTGGCAACGCCAACCCTCGAGGAGCGCGCCAGTTTTGTCCGCGAGGTGGCCGATGCCCTGGCTGCCCTTGGACAGGACCTTCCCGCCCCGGCGCCTGAGCACGATCTCTCGACCATTGCGCCCGCCGACCCCGAAACTGTCGTGCAGGAAACCCGCGCCCAGCCGGTGGAACCGGCCAGTCATGAACCCGGTCCCCTGGTGGCAAGGCCACAGGCGGAAGCGAGCCAGCAGAATGACAATGCCGAGGTGGCGCGTTCGCTGCTCGACATGATGGCGACTGGTAGCAAGTCAGGCCTGCCCCATGAGCGGGCGCTGGCCGCCGACACCTTGCTGCGCCTTGTGCCCAAGCTCGACATCAAGCCCCTGATCATGATGGCCCAGCGCCTCGCCAAGGCCGACAACCCACCGGCCATGCTGGTGGCCAAGCTGATCCGCGATTCCCGCGTCGAGGTGGCAGGCCCGTTGCTTGAAGACTGTGCCCAGATCACCGACAAGGATCTTGAGATCGTCGTCGCGGAAGGAAGCGCCGCCAAGCTTCGCATGCTGGCCCGCCGCCGCCACCTGACTGTCGCCATCTCCGATGCCTTGATCAAGACGCGCGATCCTTCCGTGCTGCTCACCCTGGTGCGCAACATGGATGCGGCGATCTCGCAGGAAGGCTTCTATGCCTTGATCCGCGCCGCCGAGGACGAGAAGGAACTGCTGGCGCCCCTGTGCACGCGGCCTGACCTTCCCGCACCGCTGGCCTTCGAACTGTTCTGGAGTGCCCCTGCGCAACTTCGCCGCTTCATCCTGTCGCGCTTCCTGACCGACTCGGAAACCCTCAGCAAGATTCTCAAGATCACGCTTTCGACCAATGACACAGCCGAGGCGTTGGATTCTGGCTCGAACAACCAGCATGTCTTGATGGAGGCGCTGGAACGGGCGGCCCGCGGCAAGTTCGAGATCGCCGCCGACGAGCTGGCCCAGGCCCTGCAGATTATTCCCGCAACTGCCATGCGCATCCTCCATGACGCCGAGGGCGAGCCTTTGATGGTCATGCTCAAGGTGGCGGGCTATCCCCGCCAGGCGCTGCACGGCCTGATGAAACGCTTCCGCGATTCCGACCTGCCGCTGCTCTCCTCGGGCCGTGACATTGAGGAACTGCAATCGATCTTCGACACGCTCTCCTTCAACAAGGCGCGCATTCTCCTGACCTACTGGGACTGGGCCCAGCGCAAAACCGGACCTTACGCGCCGCTGCACTGAGCCGGCACGTTCTCGCAAAACCACAACTTCACTCAGGCGAGCATCGCCGGAATGATTGTCCGCACAACAGCACGGCGCACGAAGGCAGGGCCCGCGCGCGCGATCTCACGTCATCATCCCGCCTTGCAGGGAACGAGATGATGTCCCTGTGAATCACGGCGCTCACTGATCCGCAATTTAAATTTTTTGTCACAAGCCCTCGCGCCGGTCGTTTTTGCGGGGCGGGACTCTTGCCAAGAGTCGGCGGGCGATTCATAACGTGCGAATCTGGCACGTCAGCCAGTGAAATCATAAGTAGTTTGGGGCGGCAGGTGGAAAGAAGACCAGGGGGCAAGGCCTTCCGGGCACAGTTGGTTGTGCCCGAACAGAGGCAGCTCTACGATTATTGGCTGGAACTGGCGGGCAACACGCCCATGCCGGCGCGAGCAGCATTCAACCCGGCACGGCTGCCGCGGCTCTTGCCCGGCATCAGCCTGATTGATGTCAGCGATCCCATCGACAGGTGCCGGGTGCGCCTTGCGGGAACGAGGCTGCGCGAAATCTTTGACCGTGAGATCACCGGCCGGCGCATCAGTGATCTCGATTGGGGCGAGAAGCAGGGCTACTGGCTCGAGGCCTACCGCCGCACCATCCTGTCCGCCGAACCCACCCAGGGCATCCTGCAGGGCCCCATGCTCGGCAAGGAACATGTGGTGCAATACTGGCTCAAGCTGCCACTGCGCACCACCAGCATGGCGGTGGGCATGGTGCTGTGCTTCGACCATTTCGTGCCGGCCTCGGAAGTGATGCGGGAATACTCAAACGCTTCCTAGATTAGGTATTGATTCTTAGTTCAGGCCATGCTAGCGCCTTCCCAAGAGGAGGCGTTCCCATGACTGACTTCAGCACCCGCACAGAAATCCAGGATGATGCCGGAGCCCCCGGCTTTGATCCGAATGAAAGCCCGCTCGTCCGCCTGGCCACACGGCCGGAGAAGGGCGGCAGGCCCTATCTCGATGCCGAACAGTTTGCCGCCGGAGAGAAGCTCCGCCGTGACTTCGAGATGTCCGGCCTCGCCCAGCGCGTCACCACCTCCTATGACCTCGCCGGGTCGAGCGGCGGCCGCCACTGGCAGATGAGCGACAACGCCATGGAACGGCTGACGGAGAACACCCTCGCGGCGCGCTACCGCCTGCACAAGGCGCTGGATGCGGTGGGGCCGGAACTGTCGGGCATACTTTACAATGTGTGCTGCCTGGCGGCGGGCCTCGAACAGGCCGAACGGCACCTGGCGTTGCCGCGCCGCGCCGGCAAGGCGGTGCTCGCCCTGGCGCTGTCGCGCCTTGCCCGCCACTACGGCCTCAAGCAGATGCTGCGCCACAGGGGACCGGGCGACATCGGGCAGTGGGCGCTGGCCGATTACCGGCCGGAGATTACGCCGCCGTCTGGATGATGGTGGCGGCATCCGACTTGATGCGTTTCACCATGGATGCAAGGCCGTTGGAACGCTGCGGTGTCAGGTGTTCGGCAAGGCCAAGCTTCGCCAGTGCCGCCGCCGCGTCAAGTTCCACGATCTCCCGCGCGCTGAGCGGCGCAAACATGGCAAAGACGATGGCCATGAGGCCCTTGACGATCAGCGCGTCGCTGTCACCCACCAGTGAAATGCCGATGTCCTTGCCGCTGCCATTGCCGCTGCCATTGCCGCTGTTCCGGGGAGTCGAATGGATCCACACCTGGCTGGCGCAGCCCGAAACCTTGGTGGCGGGCGTCTTCAGCGCCTCGTTCATCGGCGGCAGCGCCTTGCCAAGCTCGATGACATGGCGATAGCGGTCTTCCCACTCGTCGAGATAGGAGAAGTCTTCGAGGATCTGGTCAAAGCTCTGGGCCATCACAAGGCCTCAGATAGCGAGCCCGGCCGCGATGCTCAACCCTTGAGGCCGTCTCCCGGCAGGATGAAGAGGTCAAGCGGGACGCTGGGCACGCTTATCGCAATGGGGCCCGTGGAGCCCGTGGCGATGAGGTCGGTCAGGGCCATGTCGGCTGGCACCGGCGATGTCCTGGAATCGGCGGTTGCCTCATTGGCCCATTCATAGAGCAGCTTTGCGGAATATTTGGCCTTGCGCTCGACGACATGGGCAAGCTGGCCCGCCGTCTGGCAGACGAAAGGCTGGCGTGCGCAGAAGCCCTTGACGTCCGTGACGGTTTCGGCGGCAGCCGCGACATATCCGAAGGTGCCGGGACCTGCTGCTGGCGGAGCAGCCGGGTCTTCCGGCGGTGATGGCATGAACGCCACGATGGCGCCCAGCACAAGCGTTGTTCTCAACATCCCCATGAGTCACCCTTAGCCTGGTGTTCTTGCCGATGGGTTTATCAGCGGCTGCTTACGGCCCCGTGAACGGTCCATTTTCAAATGACTGAATCTTTTTCAGCGCTTGCTAACCAAGCGGGGGGCAGTGGAAAGCAGCTGTTAACCAGCGGGCGGGCACTATGGGGGCAGGGATCAAGGGTTGCGTTGTGGCCAGGAGTAGAAAGAGCGCCGTCAGGGGCATAGTTGAACCGCGGCTGAGGCCGTCAACCGTCATGGTTGCGGCGCTGTCTGCCGTGCTCGGCAGCATGATCCTCTACAACATCTTTTTCGGCCAGGGCCAGTATGGCGGAAGTGACCTTGCCTCGGGCTCAACGGGCCCATCCGGCAAGCAGTCCAGCAGCATCATGCTCAAATATGAGGTGCTGGTCGAGGACGTGCAGCGTGAACTTCTGGCCACCGGGCATTTTCGCGGCCTCGTCGATGGCGTGAACGGCCCGCGCACCAAGTTTGCCGTTGAGGCCTATCAGCGCGACACCGGTCTTGCCGTGACGGGCGAGGTGACCGCGAAACTGCTCGAACATATCCGCTATACGCGCAAGCTCTCGCAGGCCGCGGAGTTCACCGGTTCGCTGTCTCGTGCCGCGGCACCCGTGGTCACAGACGCAGCAACGCCGGAAGACCCGCCGCAGAATGAAGCAACGCCTGACAGCACTGCTTCCATCGATGATGCCGGCGCCACGGATATGCCCGTCAAGGATCTTGCTATCGTCAAGCTGCAGTTGCGCCTTGCCAGGCTGGGCTATGATCCAGGAAGTGCCAGCGGCGCGCTCGATGAGGGAACCAAGTCGGCGATCCTGACATTCGAGATGGATCAGGGCCTTGCCATGCAGGGCGAGATCAGTGACGCGCTCATCGGCGCCATCACGAAACTGGAAAAGCAGAAATCCCTGCAATAGCGGGAGGCCTTCAGGCCAGCGGAAACAGCAGTGACGCCACGCCTCAAATCCGAGATCTGGGTCCACGCCTTTCTCAGGCGCCTTGCCGTTGAAGGCAAGAATGGCGCCGTGCTCGCCAAGGGTAATGCCGAGGCGGGCGCCATTCATGTCATCGTCAATCACCTCGATGGCACCCATGATCTTTTCGCGCCACCACCAGGCCCCGCCACCGACGAGGAGGGTGAGCGTCACTTCGAGAAGATCAATGCTGCGCCAATGTCATGGCCCGAAGCCCGCGACTGGATCGAGCGTCGCAGGCGCAGTGACAGCGACATCTGGGTTGTCGAAGCAGAAGATCGAAACGGCATGGCCGGGCTGAAGATTGCAGCTTCATGACAGCGCCACAGGCCGCCTCTTTTCCGGCTTAGTCACTTGTTAACCATAACGGGCCTTAATCCGACTCATGAAGCCGCCAATCACAGAGGCGCGGAAACAAGAGAGAAGGCCATGGCGATAGTCATTAACTTGGACGATCATCGGACAGGGATTGTTCCGCGCAAGGCCCTTACCGGATCAAGCGCGCAAATCCTGCTCTTTACGGGCGTGCGCTTCGAGCGGCTCGACCTGTCGCCAACGGCAGGGGGAACGGATGCACGTTCACCCGATGATCAGGCGCTGCGCAACCGCGCCAGCTGAACAATCCGGTCTCCTGATTGCATTGATGCGGCGTGATGACGCCGCGCCGCGCTACTGCGGCGGAAGCGGTTCGCAGCTGCTCTTCGACAATTCAGCCATTGCTTCGATGCGCCGCCACTTGTCGCTGTAGGGCATCCAGAGGAATGCCAGCCCCTTGTCTTCCGAAAGCTCGACGCGCCAGCCGATATCCTCGAGATTGGCATCGCCCTCATCGCCGCCAACATTGGTGAGCTGCGACAGGAAGCTTTTTGCCTTGACCAGCTTGACCGAGAATGTCCGTGCATCCGCCTGGCGGTCATTGAGCGCATAAACCTGGCGGCCGTGAATGGTATAGACCGAAAGCGTCCAGTAGCCGTCGGGCACGGTCATGGCGAGCCTGACCGGGCCTTTTGAAATGTCATACTTGCAGAGCAGCACCAGGTCGCTTTCCGAGACGAAGGGCATGAGCCCCGCCTGCAGGTTGCCATCGAGGATCGTGAACCGGTTTTCCCTTTGCGTCTTGAGCGCCTTGTCGATGCGGTCACTGAAGTTCTGCGTGGGAACGAACAGCACATAGCTGAGATGCGTGACGATGGCGATCAGGGCGGCGCTGAACAGCCAGAACAGAAAGCGCATCTCAGCACCACAGCCGTTTCACGCGAGGCAGGGCAGGGCCCTTGCCGTCTTCATCCTTCGCGTCGTTGATGGTGAGATAGAGCACATAGTCGCGGCTGCCGCCGAGGCTGAGCCAGTTGCCGGGCGCGGCGTTCTGGCTGATGGTGACGGAATAGCTGTTGTCCTGTTCCCGGATGATGGTGCCGGAAGACAGTGTGCGGCTTTCATTGCCGTTGTCGGCGCCGATCATCCACCAGCGTGCCGCCGGTGACTTGCCCTCGATCAGCGTGGTGCAATCCGAGCGCAGGGCGTTGCCATCATCATCGGCATCGCGGCGGAACATGCGCACATAAGCAGCTGGTTGCAGCTTGCCGCTCCACAGGTAATGCCCGGATTGATAGGTGCTCCACAGATTGTCGCCAGCACTCTTCACCTCGCGCCAGTTGTTGGCCGGAAGCGTGGAACTGCCAACAGCCCGGTCCAGCATCACCCTGGCGCTGAACCAGCCGGCAAAGACGCCGAAGCAGAGAACGAAGAGGATTGCGGAATACTTACGCATCTCACACGCTAGAAGATGATGAACTTCTTTTTCTTCTTCTTTTTCTTGTTCGGCTTGAACAGCGAATCGAAGAAATCACGGCCCGATCTCTTTTGGACGTTGGCCTTCGGCAACACAAGGTCATCGGTGTTCTGCTGATAGGTCGAGCGTGTCGTTTTTGTCTCAGGTGCCGCAGCCGTGCTGGGCTGCTTCTTCTGGAACAGCGAGATCATGCCATCGAGGATGTCGCGTGTGTCTTCCTCGACGGTAACGTCCGAGGCATCGGGTGTTTCATCGGCGGCGGGAGCGCCAGCGAGCGGTTCCGCCGTGGCGACCGCGGTATAAGTGTCATCAAGCGGAATTCCGGCAAGTCCTTCCGGCTTGAGGCCAGCCTCGGCCACTTCCATGATCTGCTTCCATACCGGAGCGGGGATGCGCCCGCCCGTCACTTCCTTCATGGGCGAGAAATCATCATTGCCCACCCAGACTCCCGTGACGTTATGTGCCGTGAAGCCGATGTACCAGGCGTCACGATAGCTCTGGTTGGTGCCGGTCTTGCCGCCCTGCGGGGCAAAGCCGAGATCGGCCCTGCGGGCCGTGCCGCTTTTCACCACGGCAGAAAGCATGGTGTTGAGCTGGGCGATGCTTTCCTCCGGGACTGCCTGGCGCGCCGGCACGCTGTTGGCGCTGCGCGAGTAGATCATGTCACCGTTGGGCTTGCGGATCTCGAGCACCGCATAGGGGTTGGCGAGCTTTCCTCCCGCCGCAAAGGTGGCATAGCCGGTGGTGAGGTCGAGGAGGGTGAGGGTTGAGGTGCCGAGCACCATCGGTGCCCAGGTTTCAAGTTCGCCCTTGATGCCGACGCGGTGTGCTGTTTCGATGATCGACTTGCGCCCGATGTCGATCGACAGCCGGACGGGAACGGAATTGTAGGAATGGGCGAGCGCGCTGGTCAGCGTGATTCGCCCCGCGTAACCGCCGCTGTAGTTCTTCGGCGACCAGTTGCCGATTGACACCGGGCCATCGACGACCATCGTGTCGGGCGTGTAACCCTTCAGGATGGCGGCAAGATAGACGAAGGGCTTGAAGGCCGAGCCCGATTGCCGCGCCGCATTGGTGGCGCGGTTGAACTGGCTGTCTTCATAGTTGCGTCCACCGACGATCGCCCTGACTGCGCCATCGGGCGCCATGGTGACGGCCGAAGCCTGCGTAAAGCGGTTGGGCGGGCCTTCGACATCCACGGTCTCGTTGAGGATGCGGGCCATTTCGCGTTGCAGCTTGCGGTCGATCGTGGTCTTGACCTCGATCACATAGGCGCCGGTCAGGTGATAGGCGTCGATGGTTGCGAGCGTATCCTGATAGGCCCAGTCGAGGAACCAGTCAGGCGCATCGGCATCCTTCTTGGCAACGATCTGCACTGCCGTGCGCCGCGCCTCCAGGAGATCGCCCTGGGTGATGAAGCCGGCATCCAGCATGCGCCAGAGCACGATATTGGCACGGGCCCGCGAGGCCTCCGGGTTCTGGTGCGGGGCATAGCTGGTCGGCGCCTTGAACAGCCCGGCGAGCATCGCCGCTTCCGGCAGCGTGATGTCGCGCACCGACTTGCCGAAATAGAACTGCGAAGCCGCCTCGACGCCATAGGCACCACCGCCAAGATATGAGCGGTCGAGATAGAGCTTGAGGATCTCCTGCTTGGACAGGCGTGCCTCGATCCACAGTGACAGGAAGGCTTCATGCACCTTGCGCTGCAGGGTGCGCTCGGGCGAGAGGAACAGGTTCTTGGCGACCTGCTGGGTGATCGACGAGCCGCCCTGTGGCGGGCCATCCGACTTGGCGTTGCGCATGGCGGCGCGGAAGGTGCCAAGGATATCAACACCGAAATGGTCGAAGAAGCGCGCATCCTCGGTGGCCAGCACCGCCTGGATCATGTGCGGCGGAATGTCTTCGAGCGGAATGGCGTCATCCTGGCGGATGCCGCGCTGGCCAATCACCTCGCCGTTCGCGTCCGTGAAGGTGACGGCATATTCGCGCCCCCGGTTCCAGACGTCACCGGTGCCCGAGAAGGGCGGCAGCGCATAGGCGACAAGCCCGAAGGCGGCAATCACGCCGAAAGTAACGCCGTCATCGAGGAAATCGAAGAACCAGCGTCTCGGCCCCGACATGCGGAAATAACGATAGAGGAAGGCCGAATAGGCCGAATGACAGCGCTTGATGAAATCCCAAGTCTCGAACAGGCCGGAACTCACATAGGAGTCAGCCGTCCAGATCGCCCGGAAGATGCTGTAGTGTGTGGGTAGCCTTGCCACTGTTCCAACTGTCTCACAACCGGCAGGCCCGCGCCTTCCCCCGGTCATGGGACAAGTTTCTAGTCCGCCCCGGCTGCGAAGTCGAGATTGCCGGGCAATGATGGTGAAGCTGTGGCGTGACGGTTGAGTGGCGATGAATTCCCTTGGAAATCAACTGGCTGCCATGTCGCTGCCATGACTTTTCGGCGCCGGGCAGCGACAGGCGCGATGCAGCTGTGCTATGGGGGGCGATGGACCAGCCTTTCTGGAAGACAAAGACGCTCTCCCAAATGTCAAAGCCCGAATGGGAGAGCCTGTGCGACGGCTGCGGCCGCTGTTGCCTCAACAAGCTCGAGGACGAGGACACGGGCGAGTTCATCTACACGAGAACCGCCTGCAAGCTCCTCGATCTCAAGACCTGCCGCTGCACCGATTACAAGAACCGCACCAGGCGCGTTCCTGATTGTGTGGCGTTGACGCCGGAAAATGTTGGCGCGCTTGGCTGGCTGCCGGGCACCTGCGCCTATCGCCTGGTGAGCGAGGGAAAGAACCTGCCGTGGTGGCATCCGCTGGTCTCGGGCCGCAAGGAAACCGTGGATGAAGCGGGCATCACCGTGAAGGGCCACGCCTATTCGGAAGTCGGCATCACCATTGAGGAACTCTGGCTGCATCGCTGGACGCTGCCCAAGGCCAAGCGCAAGGCCCGCGCCTGACATTTTCTGGAAGCGCGCCGTCATCATGCTGTTGCGTGGCATGGTGCAAGAATGCAAGTCTTGATGAAAATGCGGGATGAAAAGGCGAGGGAGGTTCACATGCGTGCGATGAAATTTCTGCGGGCAGGGGCCGTATCAGTGGTTGCGCTGTCGGCATTGCTTTTGTCGGGCGCCGCGCAGGCAACCGAACTCACCATCATGAGCTTCAACATCTGGGGCGGCGGCGCCAATGAAAAGAAGCCCGTCGATGAAACGGCAGCCGTCATCAAGGCAGTGGGGGCAGACATCATCGGCGTTCAGGAAACGCGCCTCGAAAGCGATCCCTGCACGGCGGAATCCTGCCCTGCAACCGGCGAGAGCGCCGCCAAGGCCCTGGCAGATGCGCTGGGTTTCCACTACTACGACCAGACCGCAAGCAATGACGCGCTATGGGCCAATGCCATCCTTTCGCGCTATCCCATCACCGGCAAGGCAACGCCCAATGACCTTGGCGTCACCGTGGAAGTGGAAGGCCGCAAGGTCCATGTCTTCAACATCCATCTCGATGACGCGCCCTATCAGCCTTATCAGCTCCTCAACATCGAATACGGCCCCTATCCCTATCTCAAGACGGCGGCGGAAGCAGTGAAGTCCGCCGAGGAAACGCGCGGGCCCGCCCTGAAGCTGCTCTTTGCTGACATGGATGCGGCTGGCGAGGCAGATGCTTCCTTCGTGTTCGGCGATTTCAACGAGCCCTCACACCATGACTGGACGGAAGCGGCCGTGAAGGCTGGCCATCAGCCCATGGTGGTGGAATGGCCCAGCGAAAAGGCCATCGAGGCGCGTGGCTATGTTGATACCTTCCGGGCAATCTTCCCAGACGCTGCGGCAAAGCCCGCCTTCACCTGGACACCGACGTCGGAACCGACTGTCACTGACGACCACCATGACCGCATCGACTTTGCTTTGGCCAAGGCCGCCAAGCTGGAAGTGCTGGCCGCCGGAATCGTCGGTGAGAAGGCGCCCTATGCCGATCTCATCGTGACACCCTGGCCCAGCGACCATCGCGCCACCTACGCCAAGGTAAAGTTCTGACGGACCGATTGCGGCCCTTCTCAGGGGGCGGCCTCTCGACCTGACCTTAATGGCCTGCCAACTCAGCGGGCTACCGCCTTGCCGTGGGCCAGGCCGCGCCGCACGCAGCAGCCATGCCGCAGGCCGCATTGACTGGCGGCCTCCTGCCGCTATGCAGCGCGTCTTGAGGTTCTCCCCCTGTTGATATTTCCCCTATTGATAATCCCCCTGTGTTGATTTCCGAAGCCCTTGCCGTTGGGTCGGCCACCTGCATCGCCGTGAGCACCATGTTCATCGGCGCGCTGGGCAATCGTGTGCCCTTGCTGCAACTGGCCCGCTGGCAGCTCACCGCCTCCTTCCTGATGACCGCCGCTGCCGCAACAGTGCTTGGCGGCTGGGCAACGCTCGGCTCCTGGCAGGTCAGCGCCCTTGTCGCCTCAGGCGTGGCGGGCATTGTCATTGCCAGCACCACCTATTTCGCCACCATCCTGCGGGTCGGCCCGCGGCTCACTGCACTGTTGTTCTCGCTGACCTCGCCCTTTGCCCTGGCACTGGCCTATGTCTCGCTGGGCGAAACCATCCGCTGGCAGCGGGGCCTCGGCATCATGCTGGTGCTCGCCGGCATTGCCACCGCCATAGGCATCGGCGCCGCAAGCCCGGCACCATCCGGCAAGATCACCGTGTCGCGCCTTGGCATAGCACTTGGCGTCATCACCGCATTGGGCCAGGCGCTCGGCAGTCTTTTTGCGCGCCCGGCCATGGCCTCGGGCGTTGAGCCTTTTGCCGCCATGGCGATCCGCCTTGGGGTTGCCGTCATCGTGTTCTGGGGCCTCATGGTGCTGCCCGCAATTCGCCGCCAATCTGTTCCGGTTGCCAGGGGCGATGCCGGGTTGATCGTCGCCTCCGCCTTCTTCGGCGCAACGCTTGGCATGGTGCTGCTGATGGGTGCGTTGACCAAAGGCAATGTTGGCGTGGTGTCGACACTCTCCTCCATGACCCCCATCGTCATCCTGCCGATGGTCTGGCTGAAAACCGGGGCAGCACCGCGGGCCAGTGCCTGGGCAGGCGCCGCGATGGCCTGCGCGGGAACAGCGCTGATCAGCCTCTACTGAATCGGCCAAGCATCATTTCACCATCTCGGCCTCGACGATGTAGCGAAGTTCACCGCGCGTCACGGCATCGAAGGGAAAGCATGTCGAGAGCACGAGGTGATGGCCCGGCGCGTAGCGGTCAATGCCCGAGGCATCCCACTTCGCCACGCGCATGGTGCTGAC
>CAZUKI010000066.1:3131-12797 GCA_964620785.1 uncultured Aestuariivirga sp. | reverse complement strand
GCCGCGATGATTGTCATCAGCCATGACAGGCGCTTCCTGCAGTCACTCAGCAACCGCACGGTCTGGATGGATCGCGGCCAGGCCCGCCGTCTCGAGCGTGGCTTCACGGAATTTGAAGGCTGGCGCGACAAACTCCTTGAGGAAGAAGAGACCGAACAGGCGCGCCTTGCCCAGCGCATCGCCACGGAAGAACACTGGATGCGCTATGGCGTGACAGCACGGCGCAAGCGCAACATGCGGCGCGTCGACCTGCTGGCCGGGTTGCGCAGCCAGCAGAAGGATTATGTGGGCCAGCAGGGGCGGGTGAAACTCGCTGCTTCCAAGGGCGAGCTTTCCGGCAAACTGGTGATCGAGGCGGAAGGCATCAGCAAGTCGTTCGGCGACAGGCGCATCGTGAGTGGCCTTGACCTTCTCGTCCTCAGGGGCAACCGCCTGGCGATCGTCGGTCCCAATGGGGCGGGCAAGACGACGCTGATCCGGTTGCTCACCGGCGTGCTCACGCCCGATAGTGGCACCATCAAGCTCGGCACCAACCTCGACATCGTGACGCTGGACCAGAACCGCGACAGCCTGAAGCCCGACGACACGGTGGCGGATGTGATCACCGGCGGGCGCGGTTCGTCGGTCAGCATCAATGGCGAGACCCGCCACGTCATGACCTACATGAAGGACTTCCTGTTCCGGCCGGAGCAGGCGCGCACGCCTGTCTCGGTGCTGTCAGGCGGCGAGCGGGCGCGGCTCATCCTGGCGCGTGAACTGGCGCGGCCTTCCAACCTGCTGATCCTCGACGAGCCGACCAACGACCTCGACCTTGAAACACTCGACCTGCTGCAGGAGATGTTGGCGGATTACCAGGGAACGGTGATCGTGGTTTCACATGACCGCGATTTCCTCGACCGGATCGCAAGCTCGGTGCTGATGCATGAAGGCGATGGCCGGTGGACGGAATATGCCGGCGGCTACTCCGACATGGTGGCGCAGCGCGGCGGCGGCGTTGCACGCAAGATTGCCAAGACGCCGGCCCGGGAGAAGCGCGATGTTGCCGAAGCTCCGGTCGTGCAGCAGGGCAAGCGCAAGCTGTCCTTCAAGGAAAAGCATGCCCTCGAGGTGCTGCCCGCGAAGATGGAGGCGCTGAAGGCCGAGCTGGTGGGCCTTGAGGCGAAACTCGCGGATAGTGACCTGTTCGGGCGTGACCCGAAAGCCTTCGAGGTGGCGAGCCTTCGCCATGCTGCGGCCGCGGCGGAACTGTCGGCGGCGGAAGACCAGTGGCTCGAACTGGAATTGCTGCGCGAGAGCCTCGGCTAAGCGTGGCCTAAGCTGCGGCCGTCCCGGCGGCAGGCAGAAGCTCCGATGCTTCTTCAAGCAGCCGTCTTGCGCCGATCTTCTCTGCAGCAATGACGCAGCAATGGGCCTCGACATGGGCGCCTGCCGTGTCGCCTGTGGCAAGCATGATGCGCGCCAATGCCAGTCTGACGCGCGCCACGTCATATTCCGCTCCGGCACTGGTCCAGAGTTGGCGGGCAAGGCTCATGGCCTGGGCGGCGGTGGGACTTTGCGACTTTTCGTGAAAGGCGATCATGGCCTGTGCTTCCTGTACGAGGGCGTGCACCGCGGCGCTGGGCCAGGTCTCGTAATAGTCCTGCAACAGTGCAATGCAGGCGCGGGCTTCGTCACAGCGGCCAGCCATGGCATTGATGCGGGCCTTGTGGGCCAGCAGCATGCCGCGGCGCTGCAGCCCGAACCAGCCGGTGGCGAGGAGGACGCGATCCAGCGCGGCGATGGCGCCGTCGATGTCACCCGACTGGGCTAGCAGCACGGCATGTCCCGGCTCTGCGTCCCAGCCCAATTCATATGCCCTCTTGTAGTCACCTTGGGCATTCGCAAGATTTCCCATTGCAGCCTGAATGTCGCCGCGCACGCGATAGGCATCGGCGGTGGCCCAGGGTTCGGAAACCGGCAAATACTGCAAAGCCTGCCCGATGCGCGCCAGAGCTTCGGACAGGGTGCCCTGTGTGCCTGCGACTTCGGCGCGGTGCAGGTGGCAGGCGGCGCTGAAGCCGGCATAGTTCGCATCGCACCAGCTTTCAAAACCTCCGACCCATTGCAACGCCCGCGACCAGTCCCCGGCGGCACGGCACGACCACAGGATGTTGCAGTATATGAGTCCGCCGGTAATGGGATCAACTGAACTCGACATGGCAAGGGCGGCGGCGTGGTCCTGCTGCTCGGTGCCGGCGCGCGTGTTGCCGAGGGCGATATTGTAGAAGCCGACATAGGCGAGCGTCAGCGCCCGCAGCGCCATGGTGCCACCCGCTTCAGCGGCGGCAAGGGCCTGCATGGCGGTGTCGAGTGCTTCCTGCGGGTTCCCCTCGAAGGCCCTGAGGCGCGATTGTGACCAGAGCAGATAGGCGCGGGTGGAGGGCGAACTGCCGTCCTGGCTGGAGAGCGCCCGTTGCAGCCAGCCGCGGCTCACGGCGACCTGGCCTCTCTCGAAGTGAATCTTTGCAAGTGTTGCGGCAGCCTCGACCGACATGCTGCGGGACTCTGCGGAATCGGATCTTTCGACGATCTGCTGGAGCAGGGGGATGGCTTCGGCCGAGCGCCCCAGGCATTCGACGGCCAAGGCCCAGAGTGCCAGGTCGCCAATGGAAACGGCTTCGAGGGGCGTATCCTTCAGCGATGCCACGATGGCGGGCCAATCGCGATTTGCGGCATGTTCACGCAGATGGGGCGACATGTCGTGGCCGGGCTGATCCTGGCGGTCGATGAAGGGCCTGATGTCGGGTTGGTCGATGGCCAGCCGGTATCCTCTGCCGGAGTAGCTCTTGAGCGCTGTATCCAGGCTGCCCTTGCGGAGTGCGGTGCGGAGCAAGCTCACAGCGCGCTGCAATGAAGCTTCCATCACATGCAGGTTTGGCCAGAGCCGGTCGAGCAGTTCGGATTTCGGCACGACCCGGCCGGCGTTCCGCAAGAGATAGACAAGCAGGTCGAAAACTTTTGGCTGCACGGCAAGCAGCTTGCCGCGCAGGGCAAACTCGCGCCGTTCCTCATCAAGCTCAAAGTCACCGAATTTGATTGTCACGATTGTTCCACAGGGCCCGCCGGCAACCGAAGATGGGTAAAGGATAAGGTTGCGGTAAGGATATTACGCAGCGTCCCCCCTAGAGGTTCAGTCCCGGCAATTCCGCCGGGAAAGGAAGATCATACCATGAAACTCTATGCAATTCGCCGGCCCAGTGCCTGGCGCAACATGCAGGAACTGGAAGCGGCCGGCGCCAAGTCTGGCCGCATCGGTGACGAGATGCCGGACAAGGTGCGCTGGATCCGCAGCTATGTGGTGAAGGAGCCGGATGGCCGCATCGGAACGGTCTGCATCTACCAGGCCAAGGATGGCGAGGCCATCCGCGAACATGCCAAGAAGGTCGGCATGCCTGGTGAAGAATTCTATCCCGTTGAAGCCACGGTCATCATCCGACCAGATCCAGAAAAGGAAGCAGCCTGACGCCGGGCGTCCCGGCAGGGGCAAGCCCCCTTGCCCTGCCGGGACCCGCACCATGCGGGTGCTTGCAATTGCCATGGCCCTTGCTACCTATGGCCCATGTCCCCGGTCATTTCTGTCAAGAACCTCTCCAAGACCTATGCGTCCGGCCACAAGGCGCTGGATGACGTCAGCCTCGACATCGCGCGCGGGGAAATCCTGGCGCTGCTTGGCCCCAATGGCGCAGGCAAGACCACGCTCATCAGCATCATCTGCGGCATCGTCACGAAAACGTCCGGCACTGTCACGGTTGACGGCCATGACAATGTGACGGAGTTCCGCGCGGCGCGGAAACTCATCGGCCTCGTTCCCCAGGAACTGAACCTGTCGATCTTCGAAACGGTCTGGGACACGGTGGCCTTCAGCCGCAATCTCTATGGCCGCGAATCCAATCCCGCATATGTGGAGACCCTGCTCAAGACACTGTCGCTGTGGGACAAGAAGGACCAGAAGATCATGGCGCTTTCAGGCGGCATGAAGCGCCGTCTCCTGATCGCCAAGGCGCTGGCCCATGAGCCGCGCATCCTGTTTCTCGATGAACCGACGGCAGGCGTTGACGTGGCGCTGCGGCAAGACCTGTGGGGCATCGTGCGCAAGCTCCGCGACACGGGCGTCACCATCATCCTGACCACGCATTATATCGAGGAAGCGGAAGACCTCGCCGACCGGGTGGGCGTCGTCAACAGGGGCAAGCTGATCCTCATTGACGAGAAGAAGACATTGATGCGGCGCATGGGCCAGAAGCGCCTGACGCTTGAACTGGTGAAGCCGCTGGCCCGTTTGCCGAAGGCACTGGCGCGGCAGGGGCTGGAACTTTTGAAGGAAGGCCGGGAACTGCACTACACCTATGATGTGCGTTCCGGAAAGGACAGCATCGGCAAGCTGCTCGCCGACCTCGCCAAGAGCAAGGTTTCCTTCAATGATCTGCACACGGAACAATCTTCCCTCGAGGACATCTTCCTCGGACTGGTGAAATCATGAACTGGCTCTCGGCCCAAACCATCTTCCTTGCGGAGATGAAGCGCTTTTTCCGCACCATCGGGCAGAGCCTGATTTCCCCGGTCATTTCCACGGTGCTCTATTTCGTGGTGTTCGGCGCGGCGATCGGCAGCCAGATCAACCATATCGAAGGCATCTCCTATGGCGCTTTCATCGTGCCGGGCCTCATCATGCTGTCACTGCTCACGCAGTCGGTCTCGAATGCAAGCTTCGGCATCTACTTCCCGCGCTTTTCGGGCACGATCTACGAATATCTTGCAGCACCGATCTCGGCGCTTGAAATGGTCGTCGGCTTTGTCGGGGCGGCGGCGGCAAAGTCGATCATCATCGGCCTCGTCATCCTGGCCACAAGCTGGTTCTTCGTGCCGCTGGAAATCAGGCACCCGTTGTGGATGGTAGCCTTCCTGCTGCTGACGGCGATCACCTTCAGCCTGCTTGGCTTCATTATCGGGCTGTGGGCCGACGGCTTCGAGAAACTGCAGATCATCCCGTTGCTCATCATCACGCCGCTGACATTTCTCGGTGGCAGCTTCTATTCGATCAAGGTCCTGCCGCCGTTCTGGCGCACCCTGTCGCTGTTCAACCCGGTGGTCTATCTGGTCAGCGGTTTCCGCTGGAGTTTCAACGAGGTGGCGGATGTGAACGTGGGCTGGAGCCTGGCCGCGACGGGCCTGTTCCTGGTGCTGTGCCTCGGCATCGTCGCCTGGATCTTCAAGACGGGCTACCGTCTCAAGAATTAATTCCTTGACAGGCAGGTGGCGGCCTGCTAGGTATATTTTCCAAGGAGGAGTCCATGCGGCTGGTGTTTCTGTTTCTTTCGTTCCTGTTTCTCGTGGTGGGCCTGGCAGGACCGGTTTCCGCCAATGACAGCGTGGCGGAGATTGCGGTGGGCGGGCTTGTGCTCACCCAGACAGACGCGATCTCGCTCGACAGCGAAGATCTCAGCATCTCGAAGAACGAGGTGAAGGTCGCCTACACCTTCACCAACACCACGGACAATGACATCGAGACACTGGTGGCCTTCCCGCTGCCGGACCAGGTCTATGACGAGAATGGCGAAGGCTATTTCCGTGACATGAAGAAGGACCTGGCCTTCGAGACACTGATCGACGGCAAGCCCGTCTCCTATGACATCGTCGAGCAGGCCTTCGTGGAGGGGGCCGACATCACGCAGCGCATCACGGCGCTCGGCCTGCCGCTCAACGGCACCGAGGATGCCGAAGCCTTCAATGCCAAGGTCAAGGCCCTGGGCGAAGCCGATCGCAACGGTCTCCTCAATGATGGCCTGGTGGCCAATGCCGGTGGCGATGATGTGTTCTATGCTCCCACCTGGAATCTCAGGACGACGGTGACGCGCAAGCAGGTGTTCCCCGCCCACAAGACTGTTTCCGTGCAGCATCGCTATGCGCCGCTTGTCGGCGGAAGTGTCGGTGGCAACCTCAATGGCGAACTGCGCAACGAGGACTGGAGCAAGGAACATGCGCGGCGCTTCTGCATCGAAGACAGCTGGTTCAAGGGCCTGGACGCGATGCTGGCGAAGCGTGCGACCGTGGCCTTTCCCTCACCCTATAATGAGTGGTGGATCAGCTATGTTCTTTCTTCCGGCGCCAACTGGAAGGGCCCGATCAAGAATTTCAGGCTGGTCGTCGACAAGGGCAAGCCCGACAATCTGGTGAGCTTCTGCGCCGAGGGCGTGAAGAAGATTTCGCCGACACAGTTCGAGGTGAGGAAAACGAATTTCGAACCCAAGGACGATCTCAACATCCTGATCGTGGAGTGGTATGCGCCGGGCGAGGGCGAGGCGCCGTAACCCCACATGGTGACGGTCCGCGCCGCCGAGCAAGCCGACCTTCCCGACGTCAAGCGCCTGTTCCGTGACTACTGGGCCGAGATCAAGGCCGACATCTGCTTCCAGAATTTCGGGTCCGAACTTGAAGGGCTTCCGGGGGCATATGCCCCGCCGTCGGGCGCGTTGTTCCTGGCGCGTGATGATGCGGGCAGGGCGGTTGGCTGTGCGGCCCTGCGTGCCACCGAGAAATCGAGGTGCTGCGAGATGAAGCGGCTCTACATTGCACCCGCGGCGCGCGGCACGGGCCTTGGGCGCAGGCTGGTGCAGACGATCATGGATGTGGGGCGGCGACTTGGCTACCGCGAGATGCGGCTCGACACGCTGCCTGAACTTGCGGCGGCGGCCGCACTCTACCGGGCCGAGGGTTTTGCGGAATGTCCGCCGTTTGGCGAGCCCGGCCCGGTGAAAGTGCTGTATTTCAGCCGGGCGCTGTAAGGCGGCAGCCCCGCCTTCTGGAAACGGGGGCGGAAAATGGCCGAAACTTGCATCCCCGGGCCATTTCCCCTATAGGCCCCCGGCATCCGGCGACGTCCACCCCTGGAGGGAGGCCGGATTTTCAATTTTGGAGAACTACAATGTCTAAGATCGTTACGATCAAGGCTGCCGCGCGCAGCCGCGCCGGCAAGGGGGCCGCTCGCGCCGTACGCCGCACCGGAGAGATTCCGGGCGTCGTCTATGGCGACAAGCAGGACCCGCAGCTCATCGCACTGGCCTACAAGTCCGTGCTGCCCCATGTGGAAACGGGCCGTTTCCTGTCCACGCTTGTTGACCTCGACGTCGATGGCAAGACTGTCCGCGCCATTCCGCGCGATGTCCAGTTCGAGCCGGTCAAGGACCGCATCATCCATGTGGATTTCCTGCGGCTGGGCAAGGATGCCCGCATCGCCGTCGACATCCCCATTCACTTCGTGAACCAGGAAGCAGCCCCCGGCCTCAAGGCAGGCGGCGTGCTCAACATCGTTTCGCACACGGTTTCGCTGTACTGCCCCGCCGACTTCATCCCCGATGACATCGTGGTTGACCTCTCGGGCTTGCAGATCGGCCAGAACGTCCACCTTTCGCAGGTCAAGCTGCCGGACCGCGTGACTTCTGCGGTGCGCGATGACGTGACGCTGTGCGCCATCTCGGCCCAGGCCAAGGAAGAGGAAGTGGTTGCCGAAGCGCCAACCGCTGCCGACGTTCCGGCCACGGCCCAGAAGGCCCCGGACGCCGCAGCAGGTGCTGCTGCCGGCGCTGCGCCGGCCAAGGGTGGTGCTGCTGCCGCGCCTGCAAAGGCCGCTGCTCCCGCCGAAAAGAAGAAGTAACGCGCCTCCTGGCGCCAATAGCGGGCGGCACCCATGTTCCTGTTCGCGGGCCTTGGCAATCCAGGTGCCAAATACGCCAGGAACCGCCACAACATCGGCTTCATGGCGGTGGACGAAATCGTCCGCCGCCATCATTTCTCCGGCTGGCGCAAGAAGTTCCAGGCAGAGATCTGCGATGGCCTGATCGGCGGCGAAAAGGTTCTGGTGCTGAAGCCGCAGACCTACATGAACGAGAGTGGCCGGGCGCTTGGCGAGGCAGTTCGCTTCCACGACATCCCCCTCGAGAAGGTCTATGTCTTCTACGACGAGCTTGACCTGCTGCCGGGCAAGGTGCGGGTGAAGCTGGGCGGCGGCGCGGCGGGCCACAATGGCATCCGTTCCATCGCGGCGCATCTGGGCCCGGACTTCAAGCGCGTGCGCCTCGGCATCGGGCATCCCGGCGTCAAGGACTTCGTCATGCCGCATGTGCTCGGCGACTTCGCCAAGGCGGATGGAGAGTGGCTTGGCAAGGTGCTCGAATCCGTGGCCGAGGAAAGTGCGCTGCTGACCTCCGGCGAGGATGAAAAATTCCAGAGCAGGGTGGCGCTGGCGATCAAGCCGCCGCGGCCCAATGCAACCAAGACTGACCTAGACTGAAGAAAGAACTGAACTGATGGGTTTCAAATGCGGAATTGTGGGCCTGCCGAATGTGGGCAAGTCCACGCTGTTCAATGCGCTGACACAGACCAGCGCCGCCCAGGCGGCGAATTATCCCTTTTGCACCATCGAGCCCAATGTCGGCGATGTGGGCGTGCCGGATGAACGTCTGGAAAAGCTCGCGGCCATTGCGGGTTCGGGGCAAATCCTGCCGACGCGACTGACCTTCGTTGACATTGCCGGGCTGGTGAAGGGCGCCTCGAAGGGCGAGGGCCTTGGCAACCAGTTTCTCGCCAACATCCGCGAGACCGACGCCATTGCCCATGTGGTGCGCTGCTTCGAGGATGGCGACATCACCCACGTTTCGGGGCGCATCGATCCCGTTTCCGACATCGAGGTCATCGAGACGGAACTGATGCTGGCCGATCTCGATTCGCTCGAGAAGCGCTACAGCAACACCGAGAAGAAGGCCAAGCAGGGCGACAAGGAAGCCAAGGAACTGGCAAGCCTGATGCTCCGGGCGCTGGTGCTGCTGCGCGAGGGCCGCCCGGCGCGGCTGACGGAGCGGACGGCCGAAGAGGAAGTGACATTCAGGGGCCTCGGGCTCTTGTCGTCGAAGCCCGTGCTCTATGTCTGCAATGTCGAGGAGGCGAGCGCCGACAAGGGCAATGCCTTCTCGGAACGGGTCAAGGAATTTGCCGCCAAGGAAGGCAACAAGGCAGTGGTGGTGTCAGCCAAGATCGAGAGCGAAATCGCCGTGCTGCCCGCCGCCGAGCAGAAGGACTATCTCGATGCGGTTGGCCTTGCAGAACCCGGCCTCAACCGGGTGATCCGTGAAGGCTATGCGCTGCTCGGGCTCGTTACCTATTTCACCGTTGGCCCCAAGGAAGCGCGGGCCTGGACCATCACCAAAGGCACCAAGGCGCCGGCCGCTGCCGGTGTCATCCATACGGACTTTGAAAAGGGTTTCATCCGCTCCGAGACCATCGCCTATGAAGACTATGTCGCCAATGATGGCGAGGCGGGCGCCAAGACGGCCGGCAAGTTCCGGCTGGAAGGCAAGGATTATGTCGTGGCGGATGGCGATGTGATGCACTTCCGGTTCAATACGTGAGCGCGCTTCTGCATTTCGAGGATTTTGCCGTCGGGCAGTCATTCGCCCTCGGGCCACGGCGCGTCAGTGCCGAGGAGATCATCGCCTTCGCCACAGATTTTGATCCGCAGCCGTTTCACATGGATGAAGCGGCGGCGCGAACTTCTGTGCTGGGCGGGCTTGCGGCCAGCGGCTGGCACACGACCTGCCTGCTGATGCGGCTCATGTGTGATGCCGTGTTGACCGG
>CAZUKI010000066.1:0-3031 GCA_964620785.1 uncultured Aestuariivirga sp. | reverse complement strand
TGGCAGTGCCATTGAGATCAGGCAGGTCGATCACAAAGGCAGCGGCCACCACCTCGCCGCCTGACTTGCGGATCAGGTCAATCGCCGCCGCGGCCGTGCCGCCGGTTGCAATCAGGTCATCGATCAGCAGCACGCGGTCTCCCGGCTTGATGGCATCGGCATGGATCTCGATGGTGTCGACGCCATATTCCAGCGCGTAGTCCTGGCCGATGACGCGGGAGGGGAGCTTGCCCTTCTTGCGGATGGGGATGAAGCCACGGCCCAGTGTATGGGCCACAGCGCCGCCCAGGATGAAGCCGCGTGCTTCAATGCCCGCCACATAATCGATGCCGCCCCTGAGGAAGGGCCAGGCCAGCTCATCGACGGCGGCGCGAAAGCCGTGAAGATCAGCGAGCAGCGTGGTGATGTCACGAAAGAGAATGCCGGGCTTGGGATAGTCCGGAATGGTGCGGATGTAGCGCTTGATGTCGAAACCGTTGCGAAGGTCCATGATGTACTCGTTGTGGGTTTTCCAGATTCCGTTGCAGTGCCTTAGGGCCACTTCACCGAAGGCGGCATGGAGGAGAGGATGCTCTCGACGTTGCCACCGGTCTTGAGGCCGAACAAGGTGCCGCGATCATAAAGCAGGTTGAACTCGACATAGCGGCCACGGCGGACCAGTTGTTCCTCGCGGTCTGCTTCGGAATAGGCGAGCGGCAGGTTGCGGCGCACCAGTGCAGGGTAGATGGCGCGGAACGCCTCGCCGACGTCCCTGACGAAAGCGAAGTCGGCGCTACGGTTTCCGGAATCGAGATAGTCGAAGAAGATGCCGCCGATGCCCCGCGGCTCATTGCGGTGGGGCAGGTGGAAATAGTCGTCGCACCACTTCTTGTATCTGGCATGGTCGGCTACGGCATGGGCGGCGCAGGCCCGCTGCATGGCGGCGTGAAAGTCGATGCTGTCGGCGTCCTCCTGGGTGCGGCGGCGATCGAGCACCGGCGTGAGGTCGGCGCCGCCGCCGAACCAGGCCTTGCTGGTTGAAACAAATCGGGTGTTCATGTGTACCGTCGGCACCTGCGGCGACCAGGGATGAATGATGAGCGATATGCCCGAGGCCCAGAAGCGGGGATCATCCTCGGCGCCCGGAATCTGTTTCCGGAACTCGGGTGAGAATTCGCCATAGACGGTCGAGCAGTGGACGCCGGCCTTCTCAAAAACCTTGCCATGAAGGAGCGCCATGGTGCCGCCGCCCTCATCGGTGCCCCGGACCCACGGCTTTCTTTCGAAGCGGGCAGGGCTTGCAGCCTCGGCCTCGATGCTTTCGAGATCGGCGATGATGAGGCCTTGAAGTGTTTCGAACCAGGCTTTTGCCGCCGCCTTGTCGTCTTCTATGGTCAACCGTTGCTCCTGCATTTTAGTAGCCACCTTATCACAGGCCGCCGCGCAATTGCCGCAAGGCTTCACCCGTTACCATGGCGCAGGCCAGCGCCACGTTGAGCGAGCGGGCGCCAGCGGCCATGGGGATGGTGATGCTGGCCGTGGCCTCGTCATGCACGGCCTCGGGCACGCCGGCGCTTTCCCTGCCGAGGAGCAGGATGTCATCTGATTCGAAGCGGAATTCGAGATAGCCCGGGCTTGCCTTCGTGGTGAGGAGCACAAGGCGGCGATTGCCCCTGGCAGCGAGGAAATGCTCCCAGGACGGCGCCCGGGTGATGGCGGCGATGTCGAGATAGTCCATGCCGGCGCGGCGCAGCCTGGAATCATCCCAGAGAAAGCCCGTGGGCTCAATGATTGTGAGTTTGAGCCCAAGGCAGGCGCAGAGCCTGGCGATGGTTCCGGCGTTGCCTGCGATGTCCGGCTGATAGAGGGCGATTTCCATTTTTCTTTCAATATTTTGTTGCGTCAGCTAGAGGCTGGCACAGAAGCTGTGCGCTGCGACAACCTATGGCTGGACTTCCGCCAACCGCAGTGTCAAATACGCCGGATTTCAAGGGCTTGCCAATGCGTTGCGAAACAGCGCAGGCGGGGCATCTAGTAGCGAGGGGAACAGTGACCGCAACCACGGACCACCATGGCCATCATCATGGGGACGTCACGAAACGTGACTTCCTGTACATCGCAACGGGTGCCGTCGGCGCCGTGGGCGCCGCGCTGGTGGCGTGGCCGCTCATTGACCAGATGAATCCCGACGCTTCGGTGCGGGCACTCGCCTCGATCGAGCTTGACCTTGCTTCGATCGCCGAGGGCCAGGAAGTGACCATCAAGTGGCGCGGCAACCCGGTGATCGTGCGCAACCGCACCGCCCCGGAAATCGAAGCGGCAAAGGCCGTGAAGATGGAAGAGCTCAAGGACCCGATCGCCCGCAGCGCCGTGGCCGCGAGTGGTGATGCGGCGACCGACGAGAACCGCACCATCGCCGGACATGAAAAATACCTGATCATGATGGGCGTGTGCACGCATCTCGGCTGTGTTCCGCAGGGCGACAACCCGGCCAAGGAATTCGCGGTGGTCGAAGGTTCGCAGAAGGTGGGCGGCTGGTTCTGCCCCTGCCACGGCTCGCACTACGACACGGCGGGCCGCATCCGCAAAGGGCCGGCGCCGGAGAACCTGCCCGTGCCGCTCTACAGCTTCCTCTCCGACACCAAAATTCAAATCGGCTAACAGGACCACAACAACATGGCCGGACATTCGAGCTACACGCCCACCAGCGCATTCGGAAAATGGATGCATGAACGCCTTCCGATCTACGCGCTGATGAAGGAAACGGCGCTGGATTTCCCGACGCCAAAGAACCTCAACTACTGGTGGACGTTCGGCGGCATCCTGTCGCTGATGCTGGTGGTGCAGATCCTCACCGGCATCGTGCTGGTGATGCACTACACCCCGCATGTCGATCTCGCCTTCAATTCCGTCGAGCACATCATGCGCGACGTGAACTATGGCTGGCTCCTGCGCTACATGCACGCCAACGGCGCCTCGATGTTCTTCATCGCCGTTTACATCCACATGTTCCGCGGCATGTATTACGGCTCCTACAAGGCGCCGCGCGAAG
>CAZUKI010000065.1:10356-12852 GCA_964620785.1 uncultured Aestuariivirga sp. | reverse complement strand
TCGCCGCCCTTCAGTTCAAGGATGGCGCGTGCCTCATCCGGCGAAGCGATCTCGAGGCCGAGCCCTTCGATGATGCCGCGCACCTGCTTCACCTGCGCGGCGTTGCTCTCGGCGAGCCTGCCCTTGCCGATCCACAGCGAGTCTTCCAGGCCGACGCGGACATTGCCACCCATGGCGGCGGACATGGCGGCAATCGGCATCTGGTTCCGCCCTGCCCCGAGCACCGACCAGCGATAATCCTTGCCGAACAGGCGATCGGCGGTGCGTTTCATGTGCGTCACGTCCTCCGGGTGGCCGCCGATGCCGCCGAGAATTCCGAAGACGCTCTGCACGAAGAACGGCGGCTTCACCACGCCGCGGTCGGCGAAATGCGCCAGCGTATAGAGATGGCCGATGTCATAGCACTCGATCTCGAAGCGCGTGCCGTTCTCGGCGCAGGTGGTCAGGATATATTCGATGTCGGCGAAGGTGTTCTTGAAGATGCGCTCACGCGAGCCTTCGAGATAGGGCCTCTCCCAGTCATGCTTGAAGTCCTTGAAGCGGGCGAGCATCGGGTAAAGCCCGAAGTTCATGGTGCCCATGTTGAGCGAGGCGACTTCCGGCTTGAAGGTGGCGGCAGGCTTGACGCGCTGCTCGATGGTCATGGTGGCGGCACCACCCGTGGTGATGTTGAGAACTGCACCAGTGCGCTGCTTGATCGACTTCAGGATCGGCGCGAAGGCCTCCGGCGACTGGTCGGGACGGCCATCCTTCGGGTCCCTCGCATGAAGGTGGACGATGGCGGCGCCCGCATCAGCGGCACCGACCGCGGCGTCGGCAATCTCCTGGGCGCTGACGGGAAGGTGCGGTGACATGGAGGGGGTATGGATCGAGCCAGTGACGGCGCAGGTGATGATGACCTTGTTGGCCATGAAAAAACTCCGGACAGTTGCCGGAGCACTCTAGCTGCTTCGAAACGGAATAGAAGCGCCTTGCCCGCCTTATGAGACGGCCGATCAGGCGTTCCAGCTATGCCCGGTGGGCAGAGCCAGCGATATAGACCACGAAGGCGACGCCGGCGATCAGCAACCAGAAGCTGTTGCTTCCGATCGAGTCAAACATGTCACTGATCTTGTCGAGGGCAGCCATGCCATGTGACTTGGCCAGGGCATCGGGCGCCATGGCAAGAAGAGCAAGGAATGTGGTCCCGGACTGTACGAGCGTTCTCATGTGCCGCTCCATGATTGCGAAAGCGCTAGTTCACAACTTCAGATACAGCCATTCTACGGCCGCCCCATTCCGGCACCGAATGAAAGCCGCGCTTAACGCTAACGGCGGGTAAAGGCCTCAGTAACCAGTGGGCCTCTGCAGGCTGAACTCGGTTTCGCGTTCATAGGCGGCACAGACCCTGAGGACCGTGCGGTCGTCGAACATCCGCCCGATCACCTGGAGGCCCGCCGGAAGCCCGTCGCTGGTGAAGCCACAGCCGATGCTGGCGGCCGGCTGCTGGGTCAGGTTGAAGGGATAGGTGAAGGGCGTCCAGTTCACCCACTTGCCGGAGTTGTCGGGGTCGGCCGGTTGCAGCTTTCCGGCCTCGAAGGCCGGTATGGGCAGTGTCGGCGTCACCAGCACATCATAGTCTTCCATGAACAGGCGCATCTGGGTTCCCAGGGCTCCGCGCTGGCGGTTGGCCTCGAATATGTCGCGCGAAGAAAAACCGCTGCCCTGCTCGATCACATCGGCGAGGGCTGGCTCAAGCAGTTCAATCTTGCCGGACGGCAGGCTGCCCAGTGCGAAGTTGGCGCCAGCCCACCAGAGGACGCGGAAGCAGTCCACCGGGTCCTTGAAGCCGGGATCAATCTTGGTGACCTTGGCGCCAAGCTGCTTCAGCACCTTCACCGCCTCGTCCACCCGCCTGGCGATTTCCGGGTCCACATTGATGTATCCAAGGTTCGGCGAATAGGCGACGCGCAGGCCCTTGATGCCCTGCTTGAGGTTCCTTGTGTAGCCGGCACCATCATAGGGCAGCGAATGCCAGTCGCGGTTGTCGGGCCTGCTGATGGCATCCAGCATCAGGGCGGCGTCCGCCACGGTGCGTGTCATGGGCCCGACATGGGCCACGGTGCCAAAGGGTGAGAGCGGCCAGGCCGGCACGCGGCCAAACGAGGGCTTGAGGCCAAAGGTTCCGGTAAAGCCTGCCGGAATGCGGATGGAGCCGCCGCCATCGGTGCCGATGGCGAGAGGGCCATAGCCCGCCGCCAGGCCCGCCGAGGAACCACCGGACGAGCCGCCGGGGGTCGTCGCCGTGTTCCAGGGGTTGCGAGTGATGCCGGATAAGGGCGAATCGGTCACCCCTTTCCAGCCAAACTCCGGGGTGGTGGTCTCTCCCAGGAACACGCAGCCTGCCTCGCGAAGGCGCGCCACGCAGGGGGCATCATGTTCCCAGGGGCCCCTGGCATCGACCGTCCTGGAGCCGCGCCTGGTGGGCCAACCCTTGACCAGCACGATCTCCTTGAT